>DASQCY010000617.1:0-9045 GCA_035634495.1 Allostellaceae bacterium | reverse complement strand
CGGGGCTCGGCGTCTCCGGGTTGATCCCGACCGGGACAGGGTGGATACCTCTGGCTGGCGAAGGCGGGCACGCGACGATGGCGCCGGCCACCGCCCGCGAGAGCGCGGTGCTCGATCGCATGCGCCAGCATTTCGATCACGTTTCCGCGGAACGTGTCCTGTCGGGTCCTGGGCTCGTCAACCTCTACAACACCTTGGCGGCGCTCGACGGGGTCCCGTCGCGGGGCTATACGGCGGCGCAGATCACCGACCCCAGGACCAGCGCCGCCGATCCGATCTGTGCAGAGACCACCTCGCTGTTCTGCGCGATGCTCGGAACGATGGCGAGTAATTTGGCGCTGACCCTCGGCGCCCGCGGCGGGATCTACATCGGCGGCGGGATTGTGCCGCGGCTCGGTCAGAGGTTCGCCCAGTCGCCGTTTCGCACACGCTTTGAAGCCAAGGGCCGGTTCCGCGAATATCTCGCCACGATCCCGACCTGGGTCGTCACCCATCCGCTGCCGGCGTTTCTGGGCTGCGCGGCGGTCCTTTCCGGCTAGAGACTTACGAAGCCCGCCCAGAGAGATGGAGCCCGGCGACACCCAGCACGATCAGCGCCAGGGACAAAAGCTTCCAGCCTCCGGCCGACTCACCGAACCAGACGATCCCGATCGCCGCCACGATCGCGGTGCCGACGCCGGACCACAAGGCGTAGGCGATCGAGAGATCGATGCCGCGTAGAGCGAGCGAGAGAAACGCGAAGCTTGCCGCATAGCAGATCATGACCACGCCCGCCGGGCCGAGGCGGGTGAAGCCGTGGGAAAGCTTCAGCGATATCGTGCCGCAGATCTCCAAGATAATTGCCACGGCGAGGTAAAGGACGCTCAAGAGTGCATCTCCCGATGGGCGGATCACAACAGCCGGACTTGTCGGTTGTCCTTTGGTAAAATAGCCAGGGCGTGAACAGGCAGGAGATGTGATGAACGAAAACGTTGAGCGTAGTGTCGCAGCCGGCTCGCGCGAGCGCCTGCGGATTCGGGCCGGCGACTTCTCCGGCACGACCGCGGGTTTGGCGCCGGGCAATGTGCAGGCCAATCTGGTCATTCTGCCAATGGCGCTGGCCCACGACTTCCTACGCTTTGCCCAGGCCAACCCGAAGCCCTGTCCGGTGCTCGCGGTTTCCGAGCCCGGCGACCCGCGCCTGCCGGGCTTGGGTGCCGATCTCGACATCCGCAGCGATCTGCCCCGCTATCGCGTGTGGCGCCGGGGCGAGCTGGTCGAGGAGCCTTTCGATCTCTTTGATGTCTGGGGCGACGATCTCGTCAGCTTTGCCCTGGGCTGCTCGTTCTCGTTCGAGGAGGCGCTCGTCGAGGATGGAATCGAATTGCGTCACATTACTTGCGGATCGAATGTCCCGATGTACCGCACCAATATTCCTTGTGCGCCGGCCGGTCCCTTTGCCGGTCCACTCGTCGTCTCGATGCGGCCGCTCAAGCCAAACGACGCGATCCGCGCGATCCAGATCACTTCGCGGTTCCCCTCGGTGCACGGCGCGCCGATCCATATCGGCCTGCCGGAGACGATCGGCATCAAGGATCTGGCCAAGCCCGATTATGGTGACGCGGTTCCGGTGGAAAGCGATGAATTGCCGGTCTTCTGGGCATGCGGCGTCACCCCGCAAGCGGTGATTGCCGAAGTCCGACCTGATTTCAGTATTACCCACGCGCCCGGATGTATGCTGATTACGGACCTCCGAAATACCCAATTAGCGAGCCTTTAGGCGATCGTCGCCCGATGGCAATCCGGCATGACCCACATTTGCTCGTCGACCAGATCGAGCGCCTGATCCACGTCGATGTCGGGCGCAACATCAGTGCTTTGTTCGATGCCGCTCGCGGTGGGCTGTGGGGTGCGGCTTCGGCATTGGTGAATGCGCGATCGAGCAGGGTCGGATTGATTACCGGGTTCTATGTTCCGCAGGGTACTCCACCCGCCGCCGAAACCGACGGACCATTGGGAGCGGCCTTGCTTGCAAAAGCGCTCGCATCGGTCGGTATCCCGTGCAGGTTGGCGACGGATGAACCCTGTCGCGGTGCCTGCAGCGCTGCCCTAGCCGGCGCCGGAGCCTGGGACGTCGCGATCGATATCGTCGCCGTAGGCGCCCCGCTTACCCCGCTGATCGAAACATGGCGCCGTGCTGGCATCACCCACGCGATTTCGATCGAGCGCTGCGGGCGCAGCGCCGACGGCGCGCCACGCAACATGAGAGCTCAGGACATCGGCTCGTACACCGCGCCACTAGACGATCTGTTCGTAGCCGGACCGTGGGAGACGATTGCGGTCGGGGATGGAGGAAACGAGATTGGGATGGGCGCGATATCGCGCTCGTTGATCGCGCAGCATGTCGCACACGGCGAGACGATCGCCTGCGTCACGCCGGCGCAACACCTGATCGTCGCCGGGGTCTCGAATTGGGGGGCCTACGCTCTGATCGGCGCACTCGCGGCGCTTCGCGAGGACTGGCGTCGGACCTTGGTTGCCAGCCTCGACGAAACGCTCGACCATGCCGTGCTCCAGGCGATGATCGAGCACGGGCCGGCGGTCGACGGCGTCTCGCGGCTTCAGACGTTGACCGTGGACAGTCTGGACATCGCCACACACCACCGCATATTGCGCATGATCCGCACTTTGATCGAGCGAGGGCATGCAATATAAGGAATTCATATTCGAAAGTTATTTATATGATCCCGTAGTCTCCACTCTGTCGCTGCGATATCGGTTTAGCGGCGGTCCACGATTTGAAGAAACACTGTTTTTTGATTTTCTGCCGCGCCCGCTCCTTCCGGAAGGGAGCGTAGCTCTCGATCGTATCTTTCGTTTGATATTTCTGATGTCCGGGGTGAGCTACTATAAGGCGTTCATTCCACGGTCGCTGATTTGCGAGTCCTTCTCGGTGGATTGCATGACCGCCGAATTCTTGCAGAAGTTCTACGAAAAGGGCCTGGCCGAGTTCGCCTTCAGGAATAGGATCTCGTTGCGCGGCCATTTTGGCATCCGGTGGTCCGGTGGCCCGCCGGCTGCACCGGTCGTGCTCGACCTGCCGCGGCAAAGCTGCGTGCCGGTGGGCGGTGGCAAAGACTCGGTCGTCAGCCTCGAATGCCTCAAACGCGGCGGCGAACCGGTGGTCTTGTTCTCTTTGGGTGATGCCGAACCGATCCGCGCTTGCATCGCGGCAGCCGGCCTGCCGTTCATTCGGGTCCGCCGCCGGCTGGACAGCGGTCTGTTCAAACTCACCGAGGCCGGTGCCCTCAATGGCCACGTTCCGATTACCGGGATCTTGAGCGCCATCGCCTTGGCCAGCGCGGTGATGGCCGGTTGCGACGCGATCGTCATGTCGAACGAGCATTCCGCCAGCGCTCCGAACCTGCAGATCGACGGCAGCGACGTAAATCATCAGTACAGCAAATCCTTGGAGTTTGAAGAGGACTTTTCTGAATATACAAAAAATTACATATCGCCGAGTATCGCATACTTTTCTCTGCTGCGGCCGCTGTCAGAAATCGAGATCGCCAGGCGCTTTGCGAAATATCGCGAATACTTTCCACTTTTCCTCAGCTGCAATGCGGCCTTCCGGCAATTACCAGCTGGGCGCGGGAGGGGATGGTGCGGTAACTGTCCGAAATGCCGATTCGTGTTCCTCGCACTCGCCCCGTTCACCGGGAAGACTGAGCTAGTCGGGATCTTCGGTCGTGATCTTCTCGACGACGAAACCCAGCGAGACGGATTTGCTCAGTTGTGCGGCTTTCAAGAATACAAGCCGTTCGAATGCGTCGGGGAGGTGGCTGAGAGCGCTACCGTGATGTCATACCTGGGTGGTCATCCCGATTGGCAGGAGGATGTCGTGGTGCGGCAGCTGCACGGCGCCTTTGCGTCACTGCGACAGCGGGATCCGGCGGATTTTCGCGCGCTGTTCGAGGGCAAGCACCCGCACCGGGTTCCGGAACGCTACATGGCTAAGCTCGATGCGTGTAGCTGAGCTCGGCGCGCGACGCGTCGCGATCTGGGGGCTTGGCCGCGAGGGGCGAGCCGCGCTCGGGTTTTTGCGTAAGCATCATCCGGGGTTGCCGTTGGTGCTGCTTGATGACACAGCCGAAGCGCGCATCCCGCAGGGGTACGGCAATGTCACATCCGCATTTGGCTCGGGGGGAATCGCCAAGGCGCTCAATGAGGTCGACGTCGTCGTCAAATCGCCCGGCGTCAGTCTGTATCGTGATGACATTCGATCCGCCCATGACAACGGTGTGCAAATAACCTCGCTATTGAACCTTTGGTTCGCCGAGGAGCCCGCTATCACGACGATCGCGGTCACCGGAACGAAGGGCAAGAGCACGACGGCGTCGCTGATCGCGCACATCCTGACAAGGCTCGGCCGGAGGGTCACCCTCGCCGGCAATATCGGGATTCCGGTCACCGAGATCACCGACGCCGACTATGCGGTCATCGAGGTATCGAGTTATCAGGCAGCGGATTTCGACGGGATCTGCGACCTGGCGGTGCTGACATCGTTGTACCCGGAACACGTGGATTGGCACCTGACAGTTGAGCGCTATGTTCGCGACAAGATAAATTTGCTGACCCGTAGCAGGCGCCGCATCGTCAACAGCGCTGCTGCTGACGTGGTCGACTCGATCATCCCCGAGTCCTCGGGCCAGAATTACCTGTTCAACGGCGAGAGCGGAATTCGCTCCTACGACAGCGTGATATTCGATGGTCGGGACCGGATCGGAATTGTGCGCAATGCTTATCTTCTCAGGGCGCACAACAGATCCAATCTGTGCGCCGCACTGGCTGTTGCAAAAACGCTCGATCTCGACCTCGGGATGGCGCTCGCGGTGACCCGCGACTTTGGGGGGTTGCCGCACCGACAACAAGAGCTCGGTCGGAACGGGGATGTCCTTTTTGTCGACGACAGTATTTCCACGATACCCGAATCAACGTTGGCGGCGCTGGCGGTTTATGCCGGTCGCGACATTACTTTGATCGTGGGAGGCTACGATCGCGGGATCGACTACGGCAAGCTCCTCAAAACGCTTTCGACTGGAGTAGCGAAGGCCATCATCTGCCTCGGCGATAGCGGCAGGAGAATTTATGACCAAGCGCAGGCAGCGTCCAAGCCGGGTGGCAATCTGGCCTCCATGATGCACTTGGCGCGATCGATGGAAGACGCGGTCTCCTATGCGACGCGAGTCACGCCTCCCGGTGGCGTAGTGCTGCTGTCGCCGGCCGCGCCGAGCTATGGATATTACCGCGACTATATCGAGCGAGGACGCGACTTTGCCGCCAGAGCAGGTCTGCGAGAGACTTGAGCTATGGCAGGCATTCCAGATCGGCATGGCTGCCATTTCAGCACGGGCGAAGTGGGAACGTCAGCCCCGCGGATCGCCTAGGTTAAACGGGTAAGGAGCCGGCGCCCCCGCAGCGTGAGGGGCGTGACCGCAGGTGCGGAGACATCGTGATGGGCGCGACCGGGCAGCTTCGTCATCGATCCGTAGCAAATCAGCGACGTGCAACGTTTTCAGCATGGGCAATGTCGATCGTGTTTGCGGCGATTGCTGCTATCAGCTTTGCCGTCGACCAGACCATGGTGTCGTCACTGGGTGCCGGAGACGACCTTGGTCGGTCCCTCGGCGCATTCACCCCTGTTCGACTGATCCAATCGCTGATCGACGCGGCGTCCGGTCATTCTGATCGCGCCGAATAAATGGCCGCTCCTCTGCTCACCGCGGGGGCTTAGGCGATCGACAGTTACTGCCGCACCCGGCAGACTAGCCGAGGGTCCAATTTCTCGCGACAAAAGACAAATGGGCTTTCGATCGCTCTACAGGACGGCGTCGGTCAAGGCGGCAAAGGCGCGGCAGTGGCTTTTCATCGCCTTGGTCGGTGGATTGGGCGTCGCTTGTGCGGCAAAGCCCTTCGTGCTTGAGGGCGACGCAAACTATGCCAGGGTCGCTTACGCCGGCGACATGGAGAGCGCGGCTGCCGTAGCCAGGCGGCACTGCGCCCCGTTCGAACGCGTGCCGCGGTTTCGGGAGATTCAGGAGGACGTGGCCTATTTCGATTGCATTCGACCGTAACACTGTTTTCTTTGTTGTTCGCATCTTGAACCCGGGCGCGATCGCGGTAATCCTGACCCCTACGTTCCGCGCACGAAGGGAAGGCGAATATTTATGACGATCGAATTGCACACCTGGAACACCCCGAACGGCCGCAAGATCAGCGTCGCGCTGGAAGAAATGGGATTGCCCTACACCGTGAAGACGGTGAACATCAGCAAGGGCGAACAATTCGCCCCCGCCTTCGTAAGAATCAGCCCGAACAGCAAGATCCCAGCGATCGTCGACCCCGAAGGTCCGGGGGGCTCACCTATCAGCGTCTTCGAATCCGGTGCGATCTTGATGTATCTCGGTATAAAGACCGGCAAGTTTTGGCCCGCCGATTTGCGGCGGCAGGTACCGGTGCTCGAGTGGCTGATGTGGCAGATGGGCGGCTTCGGCCCGATACCTGGGCAAGTTCATCATTTCTTGCAGGTGGCCGACGAGCAGGACCGGCGTTATGGTCTCGAACGATACTCAAACGAAACGCGCCGGCTCTACGGCGTGCTCGATCGGCGGCTCGCCGATGTCGGGTTCGCTGGCGGCGACATTTCGATAGCGGATTTCGCGATCCTCGGCTGGGCTTGGCGGCACGAGCGCCACCAGGTCGATCTGGCGGACTTCCCCCACGTGAAGCGCTGGTACGAGACGATGATGGCCCGTCCGGGGGTGCAGCGCGGTTTCGCGGTAGCCCTCAGCTGAGGCGCAACACTCGGCCTATTTCAGACGGCGACACTCGCTGAGATGGGCGGTCGCCAGATGCCCAGGATCGGACGCCGTACGCCGCCAAGCGAAGCGGGAGGGCGGCTTTTCGCTCACCTTTCGCTGACGCTTGCCTACATCGTAACCGGGAAGTTGGCGCTGCTGCTGGCTGTCCCGCCGGGGTATGCATCCCCGATCTTTCCCCCCGCCGGAATAGCCGTTGCGGCGACGCTGATGAGCGGGCCGGCAACCCTGCCCTGGATTTTTATCGGTTCGCTGCTACTCAATATATGGACCGGATATTCGGTCAGCGACCAAGTCGATCAAGCCGGGTGCGCCGCGGCTATTGTCATTGCCGCAGCTTCGATGGGGCAAGCCGCGGTCGGCGGTTTCGCCCTGCGGCGCGCGATCGGCTATCCCGCATCTCTCGACAATACTCGCGATCTGTCACTCTTTTTGCTGCTCTCCCCGCTCTTTTGCCTGACGAGCGCGACCCTGTCTCTAGCCGGCCTGTCGATTTTCGGTGTCGTGCACCTGACCGATCTGGCGACGAGCTGGATTTCTTGGTGGATCGGGGACACGCTCGGCGTGCTGCTGGTGGTGCCACTGATGCTCGTTCTCGCCGGCGAGCCGCGCGCGCTGTGGCGCAGTCGCGTTCGCCCGGTAGCACTGCCGATGCTTTTGTTCTTCGCGCTTTTCACCGCCATCTTCATCCGCGTCAGTAAGTGGGAACACGACGAGGCTCTGCTGGAATTTCGGCTCCTCTCCCAGCAGACCATCGACAAGATCCGGGCCGGGCTCGAAGAACAGGGCGTATTTCTCGAGCAATTGGAGCGATCTTTCAGTGGGCCGGCGGCCCTGTCGCGGAACGAGTTTCGTCACCTCGTCCAGAGCCTGCTGCAACGGTTTCCGACGATCCAGGCAGTCAAATGGGCACCACAAGTCGAGTCTCGGCAGCGGGCGACATTCGAGGCAGCCCAACAAAGCGATCTGCCAGGGTTTGAGATTCGCGAGGTTGATCCGTCTGGGCAGCGGCGGCGCGCCGGAGAGCGGCCGCACTACTTTCCTGTGACCTATGTAGAGCCCCTGAAGGGCAATGAGCACATCGTGGGGTTCGATCTCGCCTCGGAGCCTGGCCGTCGAGCAGCAGTGGAGGCGACGCTCGATACCAGAAACGTTACATCAACCCCACCAATTCGCCTCGTCCAGGAGCAGGGGGAGCAAGTTGGTATTCTGCTCGTCTACGCAGTCCATGACGGTCCCAACGGAGTAGGCGTGGTCTCGGTTGCCCTTCGGATGGGCACCTTTATGGACGGCCTGCTTGCTCCTGTAGCCTCGGCGATCGGTGTCCGGCTCGTCGATTTGGAGCGGGAAAAAGTCCTTCACAGCGATTTTCCCGCGGCGCCGGCCGGCAGCTCCTCCTACAGCGATGTGTTCACCTTCGGCGAGCGTCGCTATCGGGTGGAGACTGCCCCGACCGAGCCCTACCTGGCGCAGCATCGGAGTTGGCAGAGCTGGGCTGTTCTTGTGATCGGTGTCTTCAGCACCGGCCTCTTGGGGGCGTTGCTACTGCTCGGTACCGGATACACCCGGCGCATCGAGACGGTAGTGGAGGAACGCACGCGCGATCTGGCGAGCGTCAACCGGCGCCTCAAGATCGAGATCGGAGAACGCGAGCAAGCCGAAGAGGCATTGCGCCAAGCCCAGAGAATGGAGGCCGTTGGACAGCTCACCGGCGGCATCGCGCACGACTTCAACAATCTCCTCACAGTGATCAGCGGCAATGCCGCAATGTTGAACGACACTACGCAAGGCGATGCAACCCGTCGGCGCGCTATCGCCATAACGCAAGCCGCCGAGCGCGGCGAGCGCCTGACACGTCAGCTTCTCGCCTTTTCGCGACGCCAGATGCTGCGGCCCGAGCCGGTCGACTTGCGGCGCCACGCCGACGAGATTGCCGACATGCTGTCGCCGGCGCTACGGGCCGACATCGAGGTGAAAGTCGAGATGCCGGGTGAGCTGTGGCCCGTCTTTATCGATTTCGCCGAATTCCAGATGGCACTACTCAACATTGGAGTGAACGCGCGTGACGCCATGCCGGAGAGCGGCCGGTTCCGGGTCGGGGCGCACAATGTCACCTTTGATATCGGCGATCCCACGAGCGGAGGGTTGGTGGGCGACTTTGTTGCTGTAACATTGTCCGACACCGGCG
>DASQCY010000616.1:0-3027 GCA_035634495.1 Allostellaceae bacterium | reverse complement strand
CTGCATGACGGATTTGACCATGTAGTCGCCGATCTGTTGTCCCATAGCCGTTCCGACGCGGGTGGAGAAGCGGTAATGGAAGCCGGCCCAGATGCGAGCATTCGCCACCTCTTCGGCAAAGGCCGTCATGTTGGTCCAGCGGTGGGTTACGCCAGGCGCCGTCGTGCTCGTCGTCGCGATCTCGGGGATGTCCGCGCTTCCGAACACCGTCGTTGCGATACCCGCAACGGTGCCGCTGAGGATGCAATGGGCACACGGATATTCCGGGTGCATCGGCGTGTTGTCGAGCGGCTGCCAAGTCGCCTCACGCTCAGTCGCCGGGTTGCCATCGATATCGCCGTTGCGGATTGCGGTGATCGGCCGCCAGAAGTTGTAATGATATTTGGCGTCGAACACCGCGATCAGCGCGTCGTTGAGCCCTAGCGCCACGAGGGTCATGAAGTGCGCGCTGTCTTCGACGCTCATCTGCTTTGCGGTCACGAGCTGACGTATGAATGGATGATAGGCTGGCGGACCGGCCATGAGCCAGAACCGGGCGGTCTCGGTCTGCTGGGCCGTTCGCTTTATACTGGTCTTTCCACCATAGCCTTTGAGCTCGTTGTAGTCTGTCGCCCACTCGGTGCTCTCAAGCGAAATTGGCGGGTTCGGGCGAAACTGGGACGGGCTGGTCATCGCGAACGGCTTCACGTCCGGCCACATTGAGGCCGCGGTGATCGCCGTCGGCACATAGACGCCAGGAGTGGTTCTCGGCCGGTAGGCGTCGGGTGCATCGTGACCATCGTTCGCCCGGGCCTCAACAATCTTTGCCGCCACCACCTCGCCGAGCTTGACCCCGTCTGATTTCGCCTTGCCCTCGGGAATCGTTGCGAGATAGGCCGCGAGCGCTCCTTTCATTTCATCGGCTGTCTTCTGATCAATTGTCGCCAGCACACCAGCGGCCGCCGCCGCAGCGGCTGCTTCCTGCGACGTGGCGGGGTCCGCCGGCAGCTGCACCAGATACGGCCGGTAGCGCCGCTCGATCGAATTGACCGCGTCGAACATCGCGGCGTGGACCATCCCCATCACACGCTGAGCCTGGTAGACCACCGGTGTCACGCCGGCGGGGCCCGTCGGCGGCATAACGACTGCTACGGCCTTTTCATCCCAATCAGTGATGACGTTGCCCGCTGCCGCGGTCATTGGCGCCGTCAGCAAAAGCCCCAGCAACATCCATTCTCGTCTTGCCAGCATGAACGCCTCCCTGAATATGATTATGCGACGCGGTTGTCTCCGCGGGCTCACGGTCGCGCCTCCAGGATCATGTTGAACGGGGTTTCGGCGGCCCGTCGGACATTGCGGAACCCGCCGGCGGTGATGACCTCGCGGAGACGCTTCTCGCCGGCTTGCGCTCCGAGCGCCGTGCCGACCTCTTGCGACAGCGAGGTGGGCACGCACCCCATAGTCGAGCCCGCATAGTAAATACGACCGACCGGGTTCAGATTCTCCTCCAGTTTGTCGCCAGCCATCGGCTCGATGATCATCCACGAGCCGTCGGGCTTTAGCGATTGCCGGACATGCGCCGCCGCCCCGGCCGGATCACCCATGTCGTGCAGACAGTCGAAGAAAGCGACCAGGTCGAAATTCTTTTCTCGATATTCCTTGGCTGTCGCGATCTCGAAGCGGGTGTTTACCGTCACCCCGTGCTCCCGGGCATGCGCTGCGGCCGCCTCGATCGAGCTCGGGTGGAAGTCGTAGCCGATGAATTGCGACTTCGGGAACGCCTTCGCCATCAAGACGGTGGACCAGCCATGGCCGCACCCGACATCGGCAACCTTGGCGCCGCGCTCCAGTTTTTCGACGACGCCGTCGAGCGCAGGCAGCCAATTGCTCACTAAGTTGTTGTGGTAGCCGGGGCGGAAAAAGCGGGCGACAGCGCAGAAGAAGCAGCTGGTGTGATCGCTCCACGGCACGCCGCCGCCGGTCGGGAACACGGCCTGAACCTGATCCTTGCTCTCGGTCATCCAGGTCATCAGGTCAAACGCGCCCATCATGTAGACGGGGCTGTCCTCGATCGCGAAGACCATCGCCTGCTCCGGGGGCATAGCGAATTTCTGCGTCGCCGGGTCATAGGAGAGGTAGTTTGAAGCCGCCTGATGCGACAGCCATTCACGCATGTAGCGCTGGTTGACGCCGGCTGCGGCAGCAAGCTCGCCCACCGTCATCGGGCCGCGTTCATGCAAGGTCTTGTAGAGTCCCAGCGCGTCGCCGATGCGCACCAGCGCAACGCTCGCCGCGCCGCCGAGGTCTGAAAGCATTTGCCCGATGAACTGATGCAATTTGGCGTCGTCGACCATCGCCCGAACCTCCATGAGTAGCCTGCCGGCGCTCTCAGGTTACGTCTCCCGTCACCGCGACTAAATACGTGGGAACACGTATGCCGATGACGTTCCTCACCCGGCACCCCAGCCGGCCTATCCGCCGCGCACGGCAGAATCATCGGCTGATCAGCCGAGAAGTGTGAAGTAAGTCACACCTCGCCAAAAATTCTAGGTATGCAGCAGCTTCATCTCGACATGCGCAACCCCGAAGTCGTTAAAGGGCTCGCCTATCGGTTCGAACCCGAAGCCTCGATAAAACGGCACCAAATGGGCCTGGGCTGTCAGCCCTACCGGGACGCCCAGATATTGCGCACGGCAGAATAGCAGCGCTTCCTCGATCAACCTGCGGCCGAGCCCGCGCCCGCGGAAGTGCGGGGCGACGGCAACCCGGCCAATCCTGACCGGCATCTGCATAAGTCGAAGATAACCGGCGAGTTCGCCCTCCACCCGCAACAGCAGATGCCAAGCATCCTGGTCGAGGCCGTCGAGGTCCGGATAAGGGGACCCCTGCTCGACAACAAAGATGCCCTGGCGGAACCGTAAGAGCTCATAAAGCCCGTCCACCATGAGCTGATCGAAGCGCTGCCATTTCGTCGCGACCTCTGGCATGCTGGTCACTATCGCAGCTCCGAAATGGTGGTGCCATGCAGCCGCGCGATTACGGCCCGTT
>DASQCY010000615.1:0-1559 GCA_035634495.1 Allostellaceae bacterium | reverse complement strand
AGCTAACAGGTCAAATCGACCCAACTCGGGCACTCAGGGTTCGCGCTTGGGGACGGCTCTTCGTGCCCTAAGGCGACATTCCGCGAGGACCGCAGCGCCTGCTCGGCTGGAAATCGGCATGCCATGCCAGAACAATGAGCGCGGTGACAAGACCCGCATGGACTGGTTCGCCACGTTGTTGCGTCAAGCTGACATAGCTGATTCAATAAGAAGTGCTCAATCAATAGTCTGGGATGGGGTGTGGAAGCGCGCATCGTGACGCGCCGCTGCGACCGCCGCCGACAGCAATAACGGAGTACGCCGTGGTCCTGACCGCCGACAGCATCCTCGCCCGCAGCACCCGTCGACGCCAGACGTCAACCGGTTGGAACACCGCCTATATCGGCGCCAACCGCTACACCTTGCCGCCGGACGAGAAGCCGCCGGCCGACGATACGCTGTACCCGATGGCCTTCCTGGTCGAAAAGGGTCCGGGCGCCGTCACCCGGCCGCACTTCCACCAAGCCGACCAATTCCAGGTGGTCGTTGCCGGTCGCGGCATGCTCGGCGACCATGAACTCAGGGACGGCGCAGTGCATTACACCGACGCCTACTCGGCCTATGGACCAATCGTCGCCGGGAAGCCGGGCATCTGGTGGTTCACCCTGCGCAACCGCTGGGACCCCGGCGCCCGGTATATGCCGGCCGAGCGGGAGGTGCTTAATGCGGGCCGCGACCGCCACCAGCACTGGGAACTCACCACCGAGGCGATGCCGGCGGCGATTCTCGGCGAGCTCTGTGGGGCCACGGCCATTTCTTGTTGCCCGGTTCTCGAAGCGGAAGATGGGCTGGCGGGCTGGCGCTACCGGATACCACCTTGCACCGCGATTGCCGGGCATGCGCCGAGCGCCGGCGGTGGCCAATTCTGGCTGGTGCTGACGGGCGACGCCGCGGTCGAAGGCGGCGATCCGTTGCCGGCCAATTCCTGCATCTTCGTCGGCCCGGAGGATCCCGCCTTTGCCGGCGCCTCAGGCCCTGTCGGCGCCGAATTGCTGTGCCTGCAATTCCGCCGCCGCGCGCGGGATTGAATCCCGCCCACTACGGTTGCATGTGCATCGTCGGAAGCGGAGCGTCTTGCAACCTTGAAGGGACCGCCGCGAGGACGGAGCCAAGGCCGGCCAAGACGACGATCGACCTCTGGGCCGGCGACCCCCAAGCCTATCACCGGTTTCATCCCCCAGGGTCGGCGCTTTGCCGGTGCGTAACTCATTCCATAACCTCGTCGGCGCGCGCACGGATCGATGGCGGGATCGTCAGGTCAAGCGCCTCGGGCGGCTTCTTAGCCCGTTTGGCCTTCATGCCCGTTCTGCAATCTCGGCGATCCTCCGGAATGTCAACACACGGCGGCGGTTCGCTTCCGGGAGCTTCGCGATATCGGCCTCCGTCAGCGCGACCGTGGTGCCGTACGCCTGGTATGTCGGGATTTCGGAGTCGGATGGAGAAGGCATCGCTCGTTTGCGCGCAAAGGCTGCCTCGATCGCTGGCCCCAACTCCGCAAGCTTCCGCGCCTCACGCTCGGT
>DASQCY010000614.1:0-14963 GCA_035634495.1 Allostellaceae bacterium | reverse complement strand
TCGACGAGACCATCGCCGACCTCAGATTCCCGATCGGCGGCAAGGAGCTGACCGAAGCCGAGGCGCTAGATCTCCTGTCCGACCGCGACCCCGAAATTCGCCGCGAGGCGGCGCTCGCCGTCGGTGAGGTCTTACAGAAGTACGAGAGAACCTTCGCACTGATCACCAACACGCTGGCCAAGGATAAGGAGATCGAGGACCGCTGGCGGGGTTTTGCGCGCCCGATCTCGTCACGCAACTTGGCAAACTTTGTCGAGGACGACGTTGTCGATGCGCTGATCGCCGCGGTGCGCGACAGCTATCCGCGCTTGGCGCACCGCTATTACAAGCTGAAGTCGGGTTGGTTCGGGGTCGATCAGCTGCCGTTCTGGGACCGGAATGCGCCACTGCCCGAGGACGAAGACCGCCAGATCTCCTGGAGCGATGCCAAGAAGACGGTGCTGACCGCCTACGGCGCGTTCTCGCCCGAACTCGCCGCGGTCGGCGGGCGCTTCTTCGCCGGAGGCTGGATCGATGCGCCGGTGCGGCCCGGCAAGGCCTCGGGCGCCTTCGCACATCCGACGGTGCCGAGCGCGCACCCCTATCTGCTGCTCAACTATCAAGGCCGGGTGCGCGATGTGATGACCTTGGCGCATGAGCTCGGGCATGGCGTGCATCAAGTGCTCGCCGCCAAGCAGGGCTACCTGATGGCCGACACCCCTTTGACCCTGGCCGAGACCGCCTCTGTCTTTGGCGAGATGCTGACCTTTCGCGCGCTGCTCGCGCGCGAAACCGATCCCAAGAGGCGCAAGATCATGCTCGCCGCCAAGGTCGAAGACATGCTGAACACGGTCGTCCGCCAGATCGCCTTCGCGACCTTCGAGCTAGCGGTCCATGACGAGCGGCGTGAGGCCGAGCTCACACCGGATCGGCTCGGCGAGATCTGGCTCAAGGTGCAGCGCGAGAGCCTCGGCCCGGCGCTGAGTCTCGACGAACCCTACCGGCATTACTGGACCTATATCCCGCATTTTATCCATACCCCGTTTTACGTCTATGCCTATGCTTTCGGAGATTGCCTGGTGAACTCCCTCTATGCCGTCTACCAAGACGCGCATCAGGGGTTTGCCGAGAAATATTTAGAGCTGTTGCGCGCGGGCGGAACGTTGCGCCACCAAGAACTCCTGGCGCCCTTCGGCCTCGACGCCGCCGACCCCTCTTTCTGGTCTAAGGGCCTGTCGGTGATCACTGGATTTATCGATGAGCTCGAGGGGTTGGACTGATCCGGTCACCGTGACAGACAACAATTCCTTTTCCGGACGGGTGCGCCGCTACGCCCAGGTGTCGACCGCCATGGGCGGGTTGGCCGCGCGGCTTGCAGGCGCGCGCTATCTCGGCCTCAGCCTCGATCGCGGCCGTCACGCGGCCGAACTGAAGGCTGCACTCGGTGGGATCAAGGGGCCGCTGATGAAGGTGGCGCAGCTGCTCGCGACGATCCCGGATGGGCTGCCGAGGGAGTACGTCCAGGAGCTCGCTCAGCTGCAGGCAAACGCGCCGGCAATGGGCTGGCCCTTCGTCAAAAGGCGCATGGCAGGTGAACTTGGCACTGACTGGCAGAACCGATTCGGCGATTTCGAGAAGGCTGCGGCACGCGCCGCTTCTCTCGGCCAGGTACACCGGGCTACATCACTCGACGGCAGGCCGCTCGCTTGCAAGTTGCAATACCCTGACATGGCCTCTGCGGTGGAGGCCGATCTGCGGCAGTTAAAGCTCGCGATGGGCCTCTACGAGCGTTACGACCGGGCCGTCACGACGGGCGAGATTCATGCCGAAATCGCCGACCGGCTGCGCGAAGAGCTCGATTACGAGCGCGAGGCCGCGCATATGCGGCTCTACGGCGCCATTCTGCATGGCGAGCCCGGTGTCGCCGTGCCGGCGCCCGTTCCCGACCTCTCGACCCGCCGGCTGTTGACGATGACCTGGCTCGACGGGGCGCCGATCCTCGATTTCGCAAGAAGAGCGCCGCTGGCGGAACGCAACGAGAGCGCGCTGCGGATGTTTCGGATCTGGTACGTGCCGTTCTACCATTACGGGGTCATTCACGGCGACCCGCATCTCGGCAACTACACGGTGGCGCGGGACCGGACCGTTAATCTGCTCGATTTTGGGTGCGTCCGCGTCTTCCGCGCCTCATTCGTTCACGGCGTCATCGATCTCTACCACGCGCTGCAGCACGGCGATCGCGACCTCGCAGTTCACGCCTATCAGAGCTGGGGTTTCGACAATCTGTCGCGCGAGATGATCGAGGTTCTGAATCGCTGGGCGCTCTTTGTTTATGGCCCGCTGCTCGACAATCGCGCTCGGCTGATTCAAGAAAAGCGGAGCGGGGCTTACGGTGCAAGCGTGGCCGAGAGCGTGCACCGCGATATCCGCCGGCTGGGCGGCGTAAGACCGCCACGCGAGTTCGTCTTTATGGACCGCGCTGCGATCGGGCTCGGCTCGGTGTTTATGCATCTCAAGGCTGAAATCAACTGGTACCAGCTCTTCCATGAACTGATCGATGATTTCGACGAGGCCGCACTCGCCGTGCGCCAGCGTTCGGCGCTCGCCACGGCACGCGTGCCGTTGCTCCTTCCCTCGATGAGGAAGCAGCGCCGATGATCCAGCGTGCGCTCCTTTCGGTCAGCGACAAAACGGGAATGGTACCGTTTGCCGCCGCGCTAGCCGCGCGCGGTGTCGCGCTGATCTCGACCGGGGGGACGGCACGGACACTCGCGGCGGCCGGGCTGCCCGTCACTGAGGTGGCCACGGTCACCGGCTTTCCCGAGATGCTCGATGGCCGGGTGAAAACCCTCCACCCGGCGATCCATGCCGGCCTCCTCGCGCGGCGCGACCGGACAGAGGATCTCGCGGAACTTGCCGAGCGGAGTATAGCGCCGATCGACCTCGTCGTTTGCAACCTTTATCCTTTCGCCCAAACGGTCGCCGCCGGCGCCGATGCCGCTGGTTGTATCGAGAGTATCGATATCGGTGGGGTTGCCTTGATTCGTGCCGCTGCCAAAAATCATGGCGCCGTGACGGTGGTAACGGACTTTGGCGATTACCAGCCAGTGCTTGCCGAGATCGCGGCGCAGAGCGGGGCGGTCGGTGCAGCAATGCGTCGGGCGCTGGCGCGCAAGGCCTATGCCCTGACGTCGGCCTATGACGCGGCTGTCGCCGAGTGGATGGCGCGCGAGGCGGGGGTTCTCTTTCCAGAGACGACTGTCATTGCCGGCCGGCTGGCACAGCAATTGCGGTACGGTGAGAACCCACATCAAGCAGCAGCCTTCTACCTTACCGGCAGTGAGCGGCTCGGGGTCGCGACCGCGCGGCAGCTCCAGGGTAAGGAGCTGTCCTACAACAACTATAGCGATGCCGACGCCGCCTTCCAGTTGGTTGCCGAATTCGCCCCACCCGCAGTCGCGATCGTCAAACACGCCAACCCATGCGGTGTCGCGATCGGTAAGACCTTGCGCGAAGCGTGGGACAAGGCGCTCGCCTGCGATCCAGTCAGCGCCTATGGCGGCGTCGTCGCGCTCAACCGTTCACTCGACACGGCGACCGCCGAGGCGATCGGCCGGCTTTTCCTCGAAGTCGTAATCGCCCCGGACGTGACGAAAGAGGCGGCGGCAATTCTCGTCCGGAGAACGACGCTGCGGCTGCTGGTGACCGAAGGTGTGCCCGACCCGGCGGAGGCGGGCAAGAGCTTCCGCTCGGTGTCGGGCGGGTTCCTCTTGCAAGAGGGCGATCGGCTATCTATCGGACGGGACGCGCTGCGTACCGTGACCCGCCGGGCGCCGAGCGAGGCCGAGATCATCGATCTGCTTTTCGCCGACAAGGTCGTGAAGCACGTCAAGTCGAATGCGATCGTCTTCGCGAGCGGCGGGGCGACGGTCGGGGTCGGTGCCGGGCAGATGAACCGCGTCGATCCCGTCAGGATCGCTGCCGCGCGGGCGGCGGAGATCGGCCGGGCGGCGGGACTGCCGCAACGGCCGACCATCGGCTCTGTGCTCGCCTCGGACGCCTACTTCCCGTTTGTCGACGGGGTCGAGGCGGCGATCGAAGCGGGTGTCACGGCCATCATTCAGCCCGGGGGATCGATCCGCGACGCGGACGTGATCGCAGCGGCGGACGCTGCCGGCATCGCCATGGTGTTTAGCGGCGTGCGCCACTTTCGGCACTAAAGACGATGTCTTATCCTATGACCCGAAAGAGTAATAGTGACGCGTGATCACTTGCGCTACTTTTGGAGCACAGATGTTATAGCGGATCGAAAGGGGGCGACGCGCGTCCGGGCATGGAGAGCGATTCGGCGCGAAGCACCATCCTTATCGTCGATGATGAACTAGCCATCCTCGAATATGCCGGTGGAGTGCTGGAAGAATATGGCTATGCCGTATTGACGGCATCGAACGCGGCAAGTGCGCTGGTCATGCTCCGCAGTAACGACCGGATCGATTTGTTGTTCACCGATCTGGTGATGCCGGGATTCGATGGCATCGAATTGGCGCGCCGGGCCGGTGAAGAAATTCCCGGCCTCAGAGTGCTGTTCACCACAGGTTATTCGACAGATCCGGCCCCCAACGGTCGCGTGCTCAAAAAACCGTACAGACCGCAACAGCTTGCCGGCGCGATCGCCGATGCACTAGCCCGGTGAACCGGGCGATCGCCCGCCACGTACCCCGTCACTGCGTCCGCAGGAACGCCATCGCGACGATATCGACCGGCCAGAACAGCGCGGCCGAGTAGGCGACAGGGATTTCGGCATAGTTGCTCGTCTGGTCGGCGCTGCCGACATCGACCATACGGTGGTAGGCGAAATCGATGCAAGCCGCCGAGCCATAGAGCCAAAGCCCGATCAGCCAAGCTCGCCGGCCCATGCGAGTCTCGTCAGACGACGCGAACGTTCTTGAATTGCCACGGGTCCTCCCGGTCGAGATCTTCGGCAAACAGGTTCTCACGACCGTCGAGGGGTGTCCAGTCACCACGGACCCCGACCATCTCCCCGAGATAAGGCCTCGCGATGTCGAGTATGCGCTCAAAATCCATTTCCTCCGGCTCGACGATGCCTTGGCGCGGATGCTCGAGCGCCCAGACAACGCCCGCGAGCACGGCCGCGGTAACCTGCAATGAGGTGGCGTTGTTGTGGGGTGCGGTCCGCCGTGCCTCGGCGATCGTCAGGCGAGAGCCGAACCAATACACGCCCTTCGGCGGGCCCATCAGCAGCACACCGAGCTCGTCAGTGCCGCTGGAGATTTCCTCCATCATCAGTCGCTTGAGGCGCTGCAGCTGCCAGTTTTTGCCGGCGAATTCATGCAGGCTCAACACCGCATCGTTGCACGGGTGATAGGCGTAGTGGCAGGTCGGACGGCTGCGCACGCGGTTGCCATCCCTGAGGGTCAGATAATCCGCAATCGAGATCGATTCGCCATGGGTGATCAGAAACCCATGATAGGGACCCTCGAGCGGCGTCCAGCTGCGTACAAGGGTTGCCGCGCCGGGTCGCAACAGATAGACCGCTGCACCGCAGCCGAAATCGTGCCGGCGCCCATCCCTCGGGAAATGCCGTTCATGGGTGCCCCACCCGAGTTCCGCCGGTTGTGATCCTTCGCTGACGAACCCATCAATTGACCATGTGTTGACGAATTCGCCCGGTTCCTTGGGGGTCATGGCGACCTGGGTGTCCCGTTCGGCGATATGGATGACCTTGACGCCGAGTTGTTCGGCCAACAGGGCCCAATCGGTGCGCGATCTCGGGGCGGAAGCACCAAGCCCCGATGCCTGAGCGAGATCGATCAGCGCCTGCTTGACAAAATGCGAGACAAGCCCGGGATTGGCGCCGTGGGTGAGGACCGCAGTAGGCCCGCCGGGATACTGCCGACGGAGCGCCAGCGCACTCTCGCGAAGCGCGTAGTTCGAACGTGCTGAAGGCGGCAAGCTCGGATCGGTATAACCGCCCGGCCAGGGCTCAATGCAGGTGTCGAGATAAAGCGCGCCTTTGTTCTGGCACAACTCAACCAGCGCAACGCTGGACACATCGACTGAGACATTGAGCAGAAAATCGCCGCCGCTTATCCCCGATTCGAGTATCGCCCGATAGTTTTTCTGGGTCAAAGCCGTTTCGATGAAGCGAATGCCGTACTC
Organism: Allostellaceae bacterium; assembly: GCA_035634495.1. Lineage (GTDB taxonomy): Bacteria > Pseudomonadota > Alphaproteobacteria > ATCC43930 > CGMCC-115725 > AP-15. The sequence continues at coordinate 8,804 of DASQCY010000614.1, read as the reverse complement.
GGCGGCGATAGCGCGACCGCGCGGCTCGGCCGTGATGATAGTGATTTGATCGGGACCAATCTCAAGATGGCGCAGAAGCAAGGGCAAAACGCCTTGGCCAATACTGCCAAAGCCGACGATAACGAGGCGCCCGGGGAAGGCGACGTGCTTCTTGTCGAACATGCCAACCGAACGATGATCGAACTGACGAAACCCGTACGGTCAGAGTGTGGTGTTGTCAAGCCATGCACCCGCCAATCTTCCCCGACGGCTTCCGAACGCCGAACCCTGTCCAGCGAGGAATTGAATCGGCGCGCAGCGCAGCTACTGTGCAGCCGCCTTTATGGAGACCGCGGAATATGATCAAATTGGCGGCGGCGATCTTCTTCAGTCTGGCTGTCGTGCCGGGGGCCGCGTCCGCCCAAGCGAAGAGCAGCAAAGGTAGCGGGTACGAGCAGCTGAATCTGTTCGGCGAGGCGTTCGAGCGCATTCGCCAGGATGCAGTCGAGCCTGTCACCGAAGCTAAGCTGATCGGAGCGGCAATCGCCGGCATGCTGTCCGGCCTTGACGCACGCTCAGCCTACATCAGCGAAGCGGCATTTCGGGCGTTGCAAACACCAGCGAATGATAATGCTACCACCCTAGGACTGGTGCTGACGATCGGAAACGGTCAGTTGCAGGTGATTTCGCCGCAGGACGGATCACCGGCGGCGCAAGCCGGCATTAGACCCGGCGACGTCATCTTCACGATCGACAAGGAGCCGGCTTACGACATGACCTTGGGCGAGGCCGAGCAAAAGCTGCGCGGTCCGATCGGCAGCGAAATTCAGCTGACCTTGCGCCACGGCACCGAGAAGCCGATCGATCTGACGCTCAGGCGCGAGGCGTACAAGCTTCAGACCGTGGTCGGGCGCGTCGAAGCGGGGAACATCGGCTATCTCCGCATCGCCGGGTTCGACGGCGCAACCCAGGCCGCACTCGCCGCCGCGGTGCAGGACCTCCGGCAAAAGATCGGCAGCAAGTTGATCGGCCTCATCCTCGATCTGCGGAACAACCCCGGAGGCGCTTTCGATGCTGCGGTCGCCGTGGCCGACGCCTTCATCGACAAGGGTGACATCGTCGTCGTCAAGGGCCGCAAACCCACGAGCGTCAAGCGGATCAGCGCCACCCCGGGCGATCTTGCCGACGGTCTGCCGCTCGTCGCGCTGGTCAACGGCGGCACGGCGCGAGAGGCCGAGCTCGTCGCCGGCGCGCTGCAAGATGATCGCCGAGCTGTGCTGCTCGGCACTCAGACCTTTGGCGAGAGCTCGATCGAAAGTGTGATTCGGCTACCCGGCAATGGGGCCATCCGTTTGACCACCGCCCGCTTCATGACGCCGACAGGCCGGCAGATCCAGGGGAAAGGTCTCGAACCTGATCTCGCTGCGCTGCCCGTGAAGCTCGAAAAGCTGGCGCAAGGTGAGAGGCGTCGCGAGGCGGATCTGCGCGGCGCCCTGAAGAACTCCGATCCGATCGCACCGAGCAGCAAGCCGCCCGCCGACATCGCTCCCGACGCGACCGCCACTCCGGACGTGTCGGAGGCTGCCTCAGTCGCAACGAGCGATATCGGTTCAGTCGGCGACGAGCAATTGAGTGAAGCCGTGGACGTGCTGCACGGCTTGGCCCTGGTCAGCAGCCGCGCGATCCAGTAAAACCGGCCGCCCCGCACATACGGGTTCTCCACCTGCGCGTGTCGGCTGAGGTTGAGGGATGAGTCTGCGCTATCCAGCATAGACTAGTCGCATGTTTGACTATAACTGAGGTCAGAGAGCGAGTGAAGTCGAACGATTCTGCTGTACGTCTCACCCGTGCTCGCGTCGCCGCGCAGATCCCATCGGTCAGGGTCGTCACCTACAATATTCATACCTGCATCGGCGTCGACCGGCGCTACGATCCTGGCCGAATCAGCACGGTGCTGAGGGAGATCGATGCCGACATTGCTTGCCTGCAGGAAGTGGCCGCCCGCCGCCGGAGCGAACGGCACGCCGACCAGTGGGCCTATCTCGGTGCGGCCACCGGCTGCCGGGTCATCACAGGCACCGGCGTCCGTCAGCATCGCGGGCGGTTCGGCAACGCGATCCTGACCCGGTTTCCGGTGCTCGCAGCGCGGTTAATCGATCTAACCGTCGCCGGCTACGAACCGCGCGCGGCGATCGATGCGGACGTTCTGATCGGCGAACGAGTGCTCCGAGTCATCGCCACCCATTTCGGCTTGCACGCCGCGGAACGGCGTCAACAGGCGAAGCGACTGATGGCAGCGCTCGGGGAACCAGTTTCGGCGAACCGACGCAAAGCCCATGCGGTGCTGCTGATGGGCGATCTGAACGAGTGGCGGGGGCGACGTGGTGCGATCCGTTCGCTGGATCGACATCTCGGACCGAGTGCGGCCGCGCGCACGTTCCCATCATGGATGCCGGTGCTGGCACTCGACAGGATCTATGCGGACGGACCGGCGGTACTGCGCGACGTTGGCGTCTATCATTCCCCACTCGCCCGCCTCGCCTCCGATCACCTGCCTCTCGTCGGCAGATTGTGCTGGAGCGCACGCGACCTGCGGGATCGCGAGCGGCTCCGGGCATCGCACCACCGGGTGAGACCGCAAAGCAATAAATCGGCGAATAAGTGAGCGCGGCGCGTCCACGTGCCCGGCAATTGACGACGGATCATCGGTTATCCGTAATCGGTCGAGCAGGGTTGCATAGCGCGGCGTGCCAGTCTAATCAGTCCGAGTGCCACCGAAGAGAAACCCGCTCAATTTGAACGCGCTGCAGCTCCGGACGCTGACCCTGCTGCAGGAACTCGCGCGACTTCCCGACTATTCGCGGCCAGGCGATGAGCCTGGCAGCGTCGTCATCGCCGGCTTACCCGTGGCGCATGGCGACCATTTTCACATTGGGCAGGCGGTCGTCGCGTCGCATAACGCCACCGGGCTGCGCAATCCTGCCGTGTGGCGCGCGCTCGAGCGTAAGGGTCTGGTCCATTACCTGCCGGACTGCGCCGTGCTAACCCCGCTCGGGATCGGCTACGACACCGGGCTGCGCAAGGCGATCTTGAGCGTCGAGGGTCACTGACGCGTTCAATCGCTACCAGCAGAAGCTCCGTGCAACAGCGACCGGGCAGTAAGACACTTCGCGCAGCGCCGCCGCGATTCGCTCGAGATCCGGTGGTTGGCCATCGATATCACCGAATTCATCGGCGTGGATGCCGCCAACGATTAGAACACTATCGATGCCGGCCCCAGCCGCACCGGCGATGTCGGTGCGCAGACTGTCGCCGATGGCGACGATGCGCGAGCGATCGTCGATACCGAGAAGCCCGAAACAAGTTTCGTAGACCGAGCGGAAAGGCTTGCCATGCCAGCGTACGAGCCCCCCGCGTTCCTCGTACCACTGCGCCAATGCGCCGGCGCAGAGAGCGAAACGGCCACCATGCATGACGACGAGATCCGGATTGGCGCACACCATCGGAAGACCACGCTCCAGCGCGCGCCGCAGTAGCGGCGCGTAATCCTCTATACGGTCGTCCCAGCCTGCGGGTCCGGTATTAAGGATGAACTCCGCTTCCTCCGCGGTTTCGACGTGTTCAAGCCCGAGCCCCTCGCGGATCCCGCTGTCGCGCTCTGAGCCGATATGCACGCACCGCCGGCCAAGTACCCCGTAAAACGAATCATCGCGCCGGGAGAGGCTTTGCCACGCTTCTTCACCCGAGGACATGACATTGTGGTAAAGCCCGGCGGGCACGCCGATCCGATCAATGCGCTCGACGACGTCTCTGGCTCGCCGTGGCGCATTGGAAAGCAGCACGATGCGCTTGCCCGCCTCGATCAAGCTGCGAAGGCATTCCAGGGCACCCGGCATCGGGGCAACACCGTCATGTACCACGCCCCAAAGATCGAGAATAAACCCATCGTACCGCGGCGCCAGCGGCCCGATACCTCGAATCAGCCGAATTCCCATGGTGCTCCTTAAACCAGATGAGTTCGACAGCTTTGGCGAAAAGCTATATGGTTTCCAGCTTCAGATCGAGGATACTTGTGCAGGCGCGGACTTTTTGTATCCTCCTCAAAGGGGGTGATCATATCTCATGCCTGCGCGATATTCTGGAATTCTCGCGGCGGCGTGTCTGCTGATTTGTTTGCCGGTGCTCCCGGCCACCGGGGCCGAACCGTTGTCCGATCGCCAAATCATCCATGTCTTGAACCGACTCGCCTTCGGGCCAACGCTCGAAGATTTCAACCATGTTAGGTCGATCGGTGTTGACCGTTACATTGCCGAGCAGCTCGATCCCGGATCGATCCCCGAACCGTTCGAACTGCAGTGGCGCATCGCTGCGCTGAATACGCTCCGCTATGACGCGGCTCAACTCCGGCAGCTCTACGGACCGCTGACTGGCATCCGTGGCTTTAGGCTTCCTCCGGAACTGGAGAAGATGCAACGCGAGCGCGCACGGACCATCCTCCAGCAGGCCGCTGAAGGGCGGATCCTCCAGGCCGTTTTGAGTCGGCGTCAGCTGCAAGAGGTCATGGTCGATTTCTGGTTCAACCACTTCAACGTCTTTGCCGGGAAGGACTTAGATCATTTGTGGATCGGCGACTACGAGCAGCGGGCAATTCGTCCTTTTGTGCTGAGCCGGTTCCGTGACCTGCTCTTTGCCGCGACGAAACACCCGGCGATGCTCGTCTATCTCGACAATACGCTGAGCACAGCCCCCGGAAGCCCACGCGCGCGCGGCAACAGAAGTGGACTCAACGAAAATTTCGCGCGCGAGGTCATGGAACTACACACGCTCGGCGCCGATGGCGGCTATACCCAGGAGGACGTGATTACTTTGGCGCGTATCTTGACGGGGTGGAGCATCAATCCGCCGGACGCCCGCGAATTTCCCGACCATGCCGCGGTATTCGAGGGTGCTCGCCACGACTTCGGCCCCAAGGTCTTTCTCGGGCATGTACTGCGGTCGAAGGGTAAGGCCGAAGGGGAGGAAGCGCTCGACATTCTTGCAAAGAGCCCCGCGACCGCCCGTCACATCGCCTTCGAGCTGGCGCAATATTTTGTCGCCGACGTGCCGCCGACGCCTCTCGTCGAGCAACTCGCCGCGCGGTTTCTCGCGACCGATGGCAATATTCGAGAGGTGCTGAGCACACTGTTCGTCAGCCGCGAGTTCTGGCAGAGTTATAGCCAAAAGTATAAGACGCCTTATCACTTCGTTGTCTCGGCAGTGCGTGCGGCCAGCGCTCCGGTCGACAACACCCGCCCGCTGCTCGGCGCGATGACCCAGCTCGGCATGCCGTTGTTTGGCTGCCTGACCCCCGACGGTTACAAAAACACCGAAGGCGCATGGCTGAGCCCAGACGCGACCGCCCGCAGGATCAACTTTGCGACGGCGCTCGCTCTAGGCAACCTGCCGATCGGCAGCCTGGTGACCGGCGTCGCACTCGGCGCTTACTCGGACCCACCGCGACCACATGCGACGAGCCCGGTTAACGCCGCAGCTCTTGAGGAAATATTCGGCTCAACCATGAGTACAGCAACCCGCGAGGCCGTGGCTGAAGCTCCGCCGGGCCTGCGCGCCGCCCTAATCCTAGGCAGTCCCGATTTTATGCGCCGCTAATGATGACGCGGCGTTCGACCGCTTTTCCGGGCCTCGTCATGCGCGGCCGGAGGCCTTGCGCCCGATTTCCAGTGCCGCAAAGGAATAGGTAGGCCCGGGCATTAAATAGCGGAATCCTTTCTCCATCAATGCCTCGACATTCTTGCTGTCGACATGCGGGTGACCGCATGCAACATTGTATTGCTTGCAGATCGCCAAGATCTCGTCGATGGCCGAAGCCACTGTCGGGTGGTCGTATTGCCGGGGATAGCCGAGATCCTGAGACAGGTCGCCCTCACCGATGATTACCACGCCGATACCGGGTACCTGTTGGAGCATGTGCGGCAGGTTTTTGATCGCCCGCGTCTCCTCGCACATGATCGCGACCAAAATCTCGCCCTGTGGGTTAAGCGGCCAAACATCGGCGCACGCATAATATTCCGGCTGGGTCAGCCCCCAATAACGTGACGCCGCGGCTGGTGCATCCCCGCGCTGACCCGGGGGCTCGAAGTAGGCGGCCGAGCGCGGGCGCGGGTACCGACATGCGGTAACCGCGTTGCGCGCTTCCTCGACGGTACTCACATGCGGCCACACAATCCCATAGACCCCTTGATCGAGGACTTGCTTGGCGACCCATTGGCTGATTTCGCCACCGTTAGGCGGAATCCGCACGAATGGCGTCACCGCCGGTGCCAGGCTGCCGGCGCGCAGGATCTGTCGGCGATCCAGCATGAATTGGAGGCAGTCGCGTAAGGCACGGATATCGTAGGGTCGGTGCTCCATCTCGAACACAACCCCGTCATAGGGCGCGGCATTGATCGCCTGGGCCGCCCCGATCTCCGCCGGCGAAAAGGTGACAAAAGTGGGCTTGCCCTGCTCCAGGGCCCTGATCACGCCGTTCAGTCGAGGGATTTCGGCCATTATTTGTCTCCTTCCCCAAGAAAGTCTAATCGTACGAATTCGCTCGGCGCATGGTCAACCTCCGGGCCGAGACGACTATCCACCGCCTGCCGGTATCTTACGATAACGGCCCGAGATAATCGCGCACGCCATCCTCAAGGGAGTAAAACGAGGCGTCGAAGCCGGCGCGCCGCAACTTCGTGACGTCTGCGCAGGTGAAATATTGATATTGCGCTCGCAGCTCATCCGGGGTGTCGACAAACCGAATATTCGGCGTGCATCCAACCGCCGCGCAGACGGCGCGGACGAGGTCGAGGAAAGTCCGTGCGATGCCGGTTCCCACATTGAATAATCCGCTCGTCTCGGGATGCGCCAGCAGCCAGCTGACGACGGCAACACAATCCTTGACATAGATGAAATCGCGGAGCTGGCCGCCGTCGGGGTAGCGCGGATCGTGCGATTTGAACAGTGTTACTGCCTCACCAGCTTTGACGCTCGGAAATACCTTCGTGACGAGCGACTGCATGACGCCCTTGTGAGTCTCATTCGGACCATAGACATTGAAGAACTTGAGCGCGGCCCATTGCCCCGGTGTTGCGTGGCCGCGAGTTACGTCGTCGACCACGCGACGATCCACAAGATGCTTGCTCCAGCCGTAGGCATTGAGCGGGCGCAGTGCCGCGAGTGCAGCCGGGGTCTGCTCATCGCTGAAACCGGCGCTGCCATCGCCGTATGTAGCAGCAGAAGAGGCATAGATCAGCCTTACTGCGTTTGCGGCGCACCATCCCCAGAGGTCCAAGGTGAGGCGGATATTGGTCGCTACGAATTTGTCGACGTCTTTCTCCGTCGTGGAGGAGATCGCTGCCATATGCACGACCGCAGCCATTTTGTCGCCGTGGCGAACCAACCACTCGCGCAAGTCGTTTGGATGAACGATGTCATGTAACCGAGCCGCAGCGATGTTGCGCCACTTCTCGCCCGATCGGAAAAGGTCGCAGACAACAACGCGTCCCCCGGCCTTAGTTAACTCGAGGACGATGTTGGAGCCGATGAACCCGGCGCCTCCGGTCACGAGGATCAGATCGTCACCGGAAAAATTCTGAACTGCCGGCATGATCCTTTCTCTCGATTACGAAATGTGCACAGCCAACTGCGACTTCTTAGAGTCCCCCTCCTGAGCTGACCGAACCCTTTACGACAATCCCGGTAATTACTGGCCCGGTGATCGTGTTCAACAGCGTAAAAAACTTTTGCAGCTCATTCAACCGGGCATTGGCGACGTAGATGACGTCTTTGTCTTCTACCGGAAAGCGCTGGGCGAAAAAATAAGAATTGGCATCGCTGAGATCGAGACGGTAGACGACGGGGGAGCTGCCACCGGGCCCGGTTGCCAGAGCGGAAGCTTTCAGAGCGCCGACCACCGCGGGCGGCTCGAACCGAAACAAAAAGACTCCCGCCGGATCCGCGCGCAGGTCTTGCAACCCTCCCGCCTTCGCCAGCGCCTCAGCCAACGTTATCTTCTCGGCGCCAAAGGTCACCTGCATGTTCTGCCCCGTTGCGCCGAATACCGAGAAGGTTTGCGGGATGCGAACTAGCGTCAACACGTCCCCGGGCCACGCATAGATGTTCTCGGCAGGTTCCGATACCAGCTGCTCCATCGGAATCGTAGCGGTGACGCCGTTGCGCGAAAGCCGTACGAAAGTCTCATAGACTGGGGATTTCGCCCCGCCCGCCAGAGCGATCAAATCTAGGAGGCGATCGCCGTTGATCGAGAGCGGTACCCTGGCGCCGGCCACGACCTCTCCTGAGACTGTTGCCGTGTTGGTGATGCTTCTCGTAATATTTACAAGCACCTGTGGCTCGATCGCTTTCTCGGCAAGACGCTGCTCTATCGTACGTTGGACTTCAAGCGACGATTGCCCGGCGACATGAATGCGGTCCGCGAAGGGCACGCTGATCGCGCCGTCGCGGGCAACCACCTGGTCGGGGATGGTAACGCTTCGCGAACCCGGCGAAACACCGGTGGTTATCCCTCCACCAAAAAGCCCTCCCCCGGCGGCTTCCCAAATCGTCACGGTGATCGCGTCGCCGATCCCGATCTTCGAATCGGGCGGCTTGCCGTATTGCCGAAACCGGCTTTGGAAGCTCTCGGCCGGCCGCGCCAAGAGTGCCGAGACGACATTGTTGTCCACGTCGACAATGTCAAAGCGCGCCTGGTCGTCCTTGACTGCTTGGTCCACAACTTGACCGGTGGTTGGCCCTGCGGTCGGCAATGTCGAGCACCCGCCGAGCGTGGC
>DASQCY010000613.1:0-1809 GCA_035634495.1 Allostellaceae bacterium | reverse complement strand
CTGCCGTCAAATTCGAGATCGACGGCAGCACCAAATACACCGTCTGGCTCGATGGGCGGGGCGTGCCGGTAAAGTTCGTGGCCGACGACGACACCGGCAAGGTGACCTTCACCCTGGCCAAATGCATCGGCTGCGGCCCTGAGCCCACTCAGATCGGTAATAGGTAATCCCGACTCTCCGGTGGGCAGGGGTAGGGGGCCGGCGGCACCGGTAGCTCAAAAGAAGGCGAGCGTTCGGATTTCGATGCTCTCGCGCGGTCGCGCGTCGGGTGTCGTCATCGGGTCATCAAAGGCTGTGTGTGCCGTCCACCGGGCGCAGCCCTGCTTCAGCGACTCGTAGGTCTTGAAGACCAGCGCCTCGTCGGGCCGCATCCGCGGGAACCAATACCAACGGTGTGCAGGGTCGTAGGTGATGGCGTAGGTCTGGCCGACGCGGTCGGGATAGCGGCGTTCGGTAACCACCAGGCTCTCAGGCGAGATACTCTGCGCATCGGCGATCGCCAGAGGCCATGACTCGACTGGACGACGGATCGGCCGCCACACCTGGATGACGGCGAAGCGGCGGCTGAGCAGCTCGTCGGCTTCGTTCGGCAAAAAGGTGCGCACTCGCTGCGGGCCCGACCATTCGGTGTAGTCGTTGTGAACGCGGCGCACGACCTCGCGGATCTTGTGGGTCTCACGCAGCTCATCGTCGGCCGTGCGCAAGGTGTGATCGAACACCTCGACGCGAGAGGCCCCGCTTTCGGCCTTCACCAGTGCTTGCATTTCCGGGTAATAGACCCGGCGCACTTCGTCCTCGTCGAAGAAATCGGCGACTTTGGTGTCGTGTCGGACAAAACGAAATCCGTTGCGCTCAAGGACGAAATCGCCGGCATCGATGCGACCATTGCGCAACACAACGCGGCGCGGCTCCGACGCACCGCCGCCGACCCGCTGGTCGCTCCCTCCTGGTGCGCCGACCAACGTGACCGGCATCGCGTCCGTTTCGACGAAATAGCTGAGGGTCGCCTCGATCGTCTTCGGGTCGGTGACCTGCTCGGCAATCTGAACCATGGGAGCTCCTTTGTTCGCCGAGGGATGATAGAGGCGCCGCAGGGCTGATACAACTCAGGCCAATGGAGCCGTCGCGAGCATCGCACGGATGTCGGGCAGATGCTCGCGCCCCCAGAACAGCTCGCCGTCAACAACAAAGCTCGGCACCCCGAAAACGCCGATCGCCTCCGCTGCGCGGCAAATCCGATCGAGCTCCCCCCTCCCCTCCCCCGCCGAATAAGCCGAGAAGCCGGTGGTGTTGGCGCCGGATTCCGCCAACACCGCACCGATCACATCGGGATCCTCGATGTCGAGCTCGCGCTTCCAGAAGCGCTGGAAGATGATGTGGTTATAGCGGCGCAGCACCGCGTCGCCCTGGCGCTTGGCGTAGAGCATACCGCAGGCGGCGAGGGCCGAATCCCAGATCTTCTGCGGGCCGCGGATCACGAGACCGCGTTTTCTCGCCTGGCGGCGGCAGTCCATGTAGCTGTAGCGAACCCGCCGCCACTGATGTGCGTTGCGCTCTTCCTCGATCACCCGGCCGCTGTCGTCGACCCGGGCCGAGCCGAGAAAGCTCGGAATGTCGAGCACATACGGCAGCCAATCGACGCGAACTGCGAAGTCGCGCTCGAGCTCGTAGGCGAGATCCTTCGCCAAATAGGCATAGGGGCTCTTGTAGTCGATGTAGGCCGTGACGGTTCGCGGTTGGGCCATGCGGGTCTCCTATCGTTTTGTCCGCCGCTCGGGTATCATGCATCATTATCCCAGCGTTCGGGCA
>DASQCY010000612.1:0-3670 GCA_035634495.1 Allostellaceae bacterium | reverse complement strand
ACCCAATTGCGAGCGCTGCGCCCCGATCTATGGATCATCTTCGCCAACGACCATGTGGAGCAGTTCTTTCACACTGCCGCACCGCCCTTCACGGTCCATGTCGGCGGAGAGGCAAAGGGCGAGTTCGCGGGGCGCCGATTTCATTGGCGCGTGCCGGGCGAGATCGGGTTCGAGATCGTCCGCCAAATGTACGCCGAGGGTTTTGATCCGGCCTTCACCAGCGTCGCCAAGATCGATTACGCGCTCGGCATCCCGCTGACCCATCTCGAGATCGCCGACCCCGTTCTGCCGATCTATGTCAACGCCTATCTGCCGCCGCAGCCGTCGATGGAGCGCTGCTACGCCTTTGGTCAGGCCCTGGCGCGCAGAGTCAGCGCGATGGGGCTGAATACAGTCGTGCTGGCGAGCGGCGGCATGTCGCATTATCCAGGGACTGAACGCTATGCGGCACCCGACCTTGCCTGGGACCAAAAGACGCTAGAAAGGATTGCCGCCGGCAACCTCAAATCACTGATCGGTTATGACTCGGCCGAACTCGACGCCGCCGGCAATGTCGAACTTCGCTGCTGGGCTTGCGCCGCGGGGGCACTCGGTGAGCGCAAGCCCGACATCGTCTCGCTGGAGCCGAGCTGGCACCACAATTATGCTTCGCTCGGCTGGTTCAGTCCGCTGGAAAAGCCGTCCGAACTGCACTACCCGTCGATCAAGCCCGAACTCGTCGAATTGACCGTAGCCCGGCACGGTCTCGCCCATGACGAGGCAAGCCGCGCCACTTTTCTTGCCGACGCCGCCGGCTACGCCGATCGCTTCCGATTGACGTCGGAGCAGCGCGCGGCGCTGATCGCACTCGACACAAGCGCCATCGTTGCGATGGGCGCCCATCCGCTGGTGCCGTTTCTCGCCAATATGCAAGTCGAGCGGCAACGCCGCGGCTGAGAGCCTCGACATGGCTTGCCGCTGAGGAATCTTCTTGACATATATTTCACGGTCTGGTGAAATATTCGCTCTAGGGAGAAGGAGGTGTGCCATGGAGGATCAGTTTCGCCGTCCAAGCCTCGGTTCGGGGGTGTTCTACCGGGACCCTTGGGCTGCCATGGACTGGCTGGAAAAAGCGTTTGGCTTCGAGCGCAGCATGGTGATCACGGACCAGGACGGCCGGCTGGGCCATGCCGAGATGCGGTTCGGCGACGGCTACATCATGCCCGGTTCCGAATGGGCCGAGTTTACCGCGAGCCCGGCCTCGGTCGGCGGCAAGAACACGCAGTCGATCCGCGTCCAGCTTCAGGACGGGATCGACGCGCATTGCGAGCGCGCGAGGGCTGCCGGTGCAGCAATCGTCCAGGAACCGGCCGACCAGTTCTATGGCGCCCGCACCTATCGCGCGCGCGATCCGGAAGGTCATGTGTGGACCTTCGCCCAGACCGTCCGTCACGTGTCACGCGAAGAGGCAGAGCAGGCGAGCGGGCTCAAGATCGAAGGCTGGGATTGAGCCAGCCTGCCGATCTCGACCGGACGCTGGCGGCGCTGGCCGACCCGCATCGCCGCCGGATCGTCGAACTGTTGCGGGATCGGCCGCTTCGGGCGGGCGAGATCGCCGAGGCCGTGGGCCTCAATCCGCCGGCGCTGAGCCGGCACCTGAGGACCTTGAAGGCGAACGGCCTGATCGCAGAGGCGCATCCGGCTTTTGACGCGCGTGTGCGGATCTATACCCTGAGGCCGGCGCCCATGACCCATCTCAAAGCGTGGCTCGAGCAGACCGAGCAGCTTTGGGCTGCACAACTCAGCGCCTTCAAGACGTATCTGGAGCGGGGACCATGACCTCGCGCGTTCTTGTTTCGCTGCGTGTCTCCGCGACGCCGGAACGTGCGTTCGGCGTGTTTGTCGACGACATCGGCGCATGGTGGCGGCCGAACGGCCTCTTTCGTTTCACGGCACGGTCGCCCGGCGTGCTCGCCTTCGAACCCAGGCTGGGTGGCCGGTTCACCGAGACGTCCGGTACCGGCGAGGTCTTCGAGATTGGTCGCATCACGGTCTGGGAGCCGGGCCTGCGCGTCGCCTTCACTTGGCGGCAGGCGAGCTTCACCCCGGAGCAGGTCACCCAGGTCGAGGTTCGGTTCGAGCCGGTCGGCGACGAGACTCGAGTGACTGTCGAGCACTTCGGCTGGGACACGGTTCCGCAGGAACACGTCGCCCGACATGGTTTTCCCGATGCCATCTTCTTGCGGCGTCACGCGGAATGGTGGCAATCGTTGCTCGCGGCGATGGCGAGATCGGTGTCGATGACGGGGTTGCGCCGAGTACCGGGGTCAACGGTACCGCAGCGGTGAGGGCCCGATGTCCACCAGCGCAGACCTCCGCCGCATTGCGTTGTCTCTGGAGGGGACGACCGAAGCCCCACATTTCGACCGCACCGCCTTTCGGGCGCGGCGCATCTACGTCACCCTCGCCGCAGACGGGAAAACGGCGAACTTCATGTTCACTGCGGACCAACAAGAGTTCAAATGCATGATGGCGCCTGAAGCATTTGCGCCAGTGCCCAACGCCTGGGGCAAGCGAGGTGCGACGACGGCTATCCTGTCGAAGCTGACGACAGCGGAACTGGAAGACGCCCTTCGCACGGCCTGGAGACGGGCCGTGTCCAAGAAAGCGTGGTAAGCTCACAATTATGCTTCGGCTGGCCGGTTCAGGGCGCCGCCGAGCGGAGCGACGAAACAATTTCGAAGGACGGAGCGCGACCTGGCACGAGATTGCTTCCCCCCGGAATGCCCGCCCTGGCAGGCGGCCATCCGGGGGTCGCGATGAAGCCTCCTTTTGACCACAGGCATTTCGCGTTCACTACACCAGGGAGGAACGACCCATGAAAATCGTCAATGTGTCCGCGATTCCGATGTCGGCGCCCGTTCCAGAGGAAAAGCGTCACCGCACCGACCTCGGAACCAAGGTCAAGAGCGACGCAACGCTGATCCGCGTCGAAACAGACGTTGGGCTTACCGGCATCGGGGCGGCCCTCGGCACACCGCCGATCGTCGCCGCCATCGTCGAGCATGAGCTCGCGGCGGAATGCGTCGGCGAGGATCCGATGTTCTCCGAGCGCATCTTCGAAAAGATGTACAACGGCTCGCGCAGTAGGCCGGCGCTCGAACGCGGCATCACCCAGGCTGATGAAAGCCGGCGCCGCGGTGTCATCATGGAAGCCATTGCCGGCATCGACATCGCGGTATGGGATGTCAAGGCGCAGGCGCTCGGCATTCCGCTCTACCAGGCGCTGGGTGCCGCGCGCAGCTCGGTGCGGGGCTATGCGAGCGGCGGCTGGGCGCCGGGCGAGGAGGCCGAGGCGGAACTGACGGGCTACGCCGCGAAGGGCTTCACCGCCGCCAAGATGCGGGTGGTGGGGCGTGACGGCTTCTCGATCGCCAACTGCGTGCGCCGGGTCAAGGCGGCTCGCCACGGACTCGGCCCCAAAGTCGAACTGATGATCGACGCGCATGGCTCGCTCGAGGTTGCGACGGCCATCAAGCTCGCCAGGGAGCTCGAGCCCTACGACATCGCCTGGTTCGAGGAGCCGGTCTCGCCCGACGATCACGCCGGTCAGGCGGAGGTGCGCCGATCGACGACAATCCCCATTGCCTCGGGAGAGCGCGAGTTCACGCGGTTCGACTTCCAGGATCTG
>DASQCY010000611.1:0-3006 GCA_035634495.1 Allostellaceae bacterium | reverse complement strand
TGCGGATTCCGATGAAGTCGCCTGGGCGATACGAGATGATGTCGCCCGGGATTACGAGATGATGTCGCCCGGGTTCGGCGCTCGCTGGCATCAGTATTTTTGGCAGCAGCTGGTCGCCAGTCAAGCGTGGTTTGGGCAACGTTCAGTCGCGTCCGTATCCGCGCGGCGGGTCGATGGCGAGGAGATCGTCGAGATCGAGATCAGCAATCGCCTGCAGCGCCTCGCCGGGTGGCAGTGTTGTGCAAGGGGGCGGGCAGTACCTCGAACCATTACGCGTATTCGGCCTGTAAGGCGACGAGCTCGACGACGGCGTCGCGCCAGCGCTGGGCGCGGCTGCGGCGGTCGGCGGCGCGCCGGTAGTGGATCGTCGGTCGTGCGGCTGCCCGGGCAATGCGATAGCGGGCTTGTCGCTCGGCATTGGTCATTGGTTTGTTGCCGAGGCTTCTGCGAGGCATGAGCTGCTCCGAAGCGTTACGTAACGGAATAGAGTGGGGTTGCCGGGGGGCCTTAATTGGCGGCACGGGCGGCCGCGACCGAGCGTCTTCGACGCAGGCTGTCGCCGGTCAGCTCGACGCGGTAGGCGTTGTGAACGAGACGGTCGAGGATGGCGTCGGCATAGGTTGGGTCGCCGATCACGGCGTGCCATTTGTCGACCGGGATCTGGCTGGTGAGGATGGTCGAGCGGCGGCCGTAGCGATCCTCGAGGATCTCATAGAGATCGTGACGGGCGCCGGCGTCGAGGGGCTCAAGGCCCCAATCATCGAGGATCAGCAGCTGGACGCCGGCGAGGCTGCGCAGGATCCGAGCGTAGCGGCCGTCGCCGCGAGCTAGCGCCAGATCGGCGAACAGCTTGGGGACACGCTGATAAAGCACCGAGCGGTTGTCACGGCAGGCCTTGTGGCCGAGGGCGCAGGCCAGCCAACTCTTGCCGACGCCGGTGGGCCCGCACAGAATCAGATTGTCGTGCGCGTCGATCCATTGGCCGCCAGCGAGCTTTTGGAACAAGGACCGGTCGAGACCGCGCGGCGCGCGATAATCGACGTCCTCGATGACGGCGTGCTGGCGCAGCCGAGCATAGCGCAAACGGGCGGCCAAGCGCTTGTCACGGCGATGAGTAAGCTCGCGATCGAGGAGCAAGCCCAGCCAGTCGGCATGGTTGAGCGTCGCGGCCTCGCCGGCGACTTCGAGTTCGCCAAAGGCTTGCGCCATGCCGAGCAAGCCGAGCTGGTGCAGCTGGTCGAGTGTCGGGTGGGTGAGCAACTCGGTTCTCCTTAATGGTAGTAGCGCGGTCCGCGGATATTGGCGTGAAGGACGGGCACGGCATTGGTCGACGGGCGGGACGGTGTTTGACAGTCAAGCTTGTGGTCGAGGATCGAGCGCACCGAGCCGTAGGTCAGGGTGCCGATCTCGATTGCCCGCGTGGCCGCCGCTTCCAGGCGAGCGGCGCCGAATGGCCGCACCAGGCGGACGATGCCGAGGCAGGCGCGGAAGCCTTGTTCCGGATGCGGGCGCTGCTCCAGGATCAGCTCGCATAGAGTAGCGCTAGCCGGCCCGATCGAAGCCGCGGCCCGACGAATGCGTTCGATGGTCCAGTCGGCATACCGCCGGTGGCTCGACGGCATGTGCTCGGCAAGGGTGGTGTGCCCATGGTTGCCGCTGCCGCGCCGATGCACCGCGATCCGCTCTCCCTTGAGAAAGATCTCGACGGTCTGCGGCGTCAGCCGCACCTCGACCTCGCGGCGCGCAAAGCGGTGCGGGACACTATAAAAGTGAGCGTCAACCTCGATGTGGTAATCGATGCCGACGCGGCGCAGGCGCCATTCGGCAAAGCCATAGGGCTCGGTGGGAAGCCGCTTGAGGTGGGGCCGATCGAGTTCTTCGAGCAAGGCGCGGCGGGTAACCCCGGCGGATCGGACGCTCGTCATTGAGCTGGTGCAGCAGCTCGACGATTGTCGCATTGAGCTCGGCTAGGCTGTAAAAGCGGCGATGACGCAGCCGGCCCAAGAGCCAGCGCTCGATGATCAGCACCGCGGCTTCGACCTTTGCCTTGTCGCGCGGCCGGCGCGGCCGTGCCGGCAAGATCGCCGTGTCGTAATGCGCCGCCATCTCGGCGTAGCTGCGATTGACCTGCGGTTCGTAAAGGCAGGCCTTGATGACCGCGACTTTGGTATTGTCCGGCACCAGCAGCCTGGGCACGCCGCCGATGGCGGCAAAGGCTCGCGTGTGGGCAGCGATCCAATCGCCGAGCCCCTGCGTCCAGTTCGCTTCGGCATAGGTGAAGTTGGAGGCCCCGAGCACGGCGACAAAAATCTGCGCCGGCCGGGTCTTGCCATTGAGCCGATCGATGATCACCGGCACCGTGTCACCGGCGTAATCGACAAACAGCTTGTCGCCGCCGCTGTGGGTTTGCCGCATCGTCAACGACAGCCGCAACGCCCAGCTGCGGTACAGTTCGCAGAAGCGGGAATAGCGATACCCGTCCGGACAGTGCTCGATGTACTCGTCCCACAGGATCTGCAGCGTAACGTGCTTGCGCTTCAGCTCGCGGTGAACCTCGGCCCAATCCGGTTCTGAATGGCGGCGGTGTCCTTGCTTGGTCCCGGCCGCGGTGAACAGCCGCGCCTCCAGCGCCGCGTCGCTCAGTTCCGTCGGCAGCGGCCAGCCGAGCCCGGCCGTCGCCAGCCGCTGCAGCGTCAGTCGGACCGTCGACGGCGCCAGATTCAGCCGTCGGGCGATCTCGTTGCCGGAAACCCCGGCGGTCCTCAAACGAAGCACTTCGCGCACATGGCGCATCGCTATCCTCTCTGCTGGCATCGCCCCCTCCCGGTCAAAAGCCGAGGGCGGACCCTAATCGCGCCAGCAGAGGCGCCGTCCGACCGCTGTCTACCCGAGCGACATCATCCCGGAACGGCGGGCGAAATCATCTCGGAACACCGAGCGACATCAAATCGGAATGGTGGGCGACATCATCCCGGATTCGCGGGCGACTTCGCCCGGAATCAGCAG
>DASQCY010000610.1:0-5280 GCA_035634495.1 Allostellaceae bacterium | reverse complement strand
TTGTGAAATTGGCATCTCGTTGTCAACCTTTATCAGCATGGCGTGCTGTGGCTGTCCCCAGCTTGGACCGCTCTATCAAAATCAACGAGCGGCGGTTGGTGCGCTCGACCGCACCGCGCTCGGCGCCGTTTACCGAAATGTAGGGCAGCGGCAAGCCGGCTAGGCTGTGCGCCCACCCCTCGACACCAAGCGATGTGCTGACTGAGATGCGCCGGCTCGGTCTCGAGGCTCCCGGCAACGCGCCAGCTTCGATGCGATTTTTTTCCCGCAAATTCCCTGTCCGGCAGGGAAATCCCGACAGCGCGCCAACACCGCTACTTCGCGGCAACGGGCTCGCGGCGTCGGACCTCAGGCGCCGCCTCGTTCCGCTTGCCCAGCACGGCTTCGAGGGTTCTCTGGATCTCGGAAAGCTTGGCGGGCTGCTCCACCTTATGGCCAAACAGGTTCTTGACGTAGAATACGTCGACAACCTTTTCACCGTACGTCGAGATCTTGGCGCTCGAGATTTGCAGATTGAGCCGCGTCAGCTCGCGGGTTAGCTCGTACAGCAAGCCCGGCCGGTCGCGGCCGTTGACTTCGATAACCGTGTGCGAGGCGCTCGCTTTGTTGTCGACGAGCGCCCGGGGCATCACAGTGAAAACCTGCATTCGACTCGGAAAGGCGGGCGGGCGGGCTAGTTCACGATGAGGCTTCAGATCGCCGGTCAACACGTTCTCGAAAATCACCGCCAGCCTGGCCAGCTTGTCGGGACGATCGAAAGAGCGACCGGCCAGATCCTGGACCCAGAAGGTGTCGAGCGCCATTCCATTCGACATCGTCATAATCTTGGCATCGACGATATTGGCACCGCTGACCGCGAGGGCACCCGCGATCCGCGAGAACAGGCCGGGATGATCGGCGGTGTAGAGGGTGATCTCGGTTACCGAGCGGTGCAGATCGACGCGCTTTTCGACGGTGAGCGGCGCGCCGCTCATTTCCGCCTCGCGCATCAATCGTGCGTGCCGAGCGTGGGTCTCGGGATCGAAGGACAGCCAATAGAAGGGATAGCCGCGGCTGATGAAAGTCGTGAACTCTTCCTCGCCAAAATCGGGGAGCAACCGCCGCGCAGCCGCCTGAGCAGCGGCGATGCGCGAATCCTGTGCGGCGACGGTGAGCCCCCCTGACATCACCTCGGTCGCCTGTTGATAGAGCTCGCGCAGCAACGCCGCCTTCCACCCGTTCATGATATTGGGGCCGACAGCGCGGATATCCGCGACGGTCAGAACCAGCAGCAGCTTGAGCCGTTCCGGCGACTGCACCCGCTCCACAAAGTCGTCGATCGTCTTCGGGTCACCGATGTCGAGCTTGAACGCGGTGCCGCTCATCAGGAGATGCCAGCGCACCAGCCATGCGACGGTTTCGGTCTCCTCGTCCGAAAGTCCAAGCCGCGGGCCGAGCTTCACAGCGATCTGTTCACCGATTTGCGAGTGGTCACCGCCCCGACCCTTGGCGATGTCGTGAAGCAGCACCGCCAGATAAAGCGCGCGGCGCGAGACAATCGTTGCAACGAGTTCGGTCGCCAGAGGATGCTCCCCTTTGAAAAGCCCGCTCTCGATCTTGTGCAGGATTCCGATAGCGAAGAGCGTGTGCTCGTCGACCGTGTAATGGTGGTACATGTCGTACTGCATCTGCGCGACGACACGCCCGAAGTCCGGGATGAAGCAGCCGAAGACTCCCGCCTCGTTCATCCGACGGAGTGCCGTTTCAGGATCCTTGCGCGAGGTCAGAATCTCGATAAAAAGGCGGTTTGCCTCCGGATCTTCGCGCAGTCGGTCGTCGATCAGCTTCAGCGATTGGCTTGCCGCTCGCAACGCGCGCGGGTGGATGTCGAGCCCGTGTTCTTGCGCCACATGAAAGAGGCGCAGGAGCGCCACCCGGTCCTTCTTGAAAAAATCCTCGGCCGGGATCGTCAACCACTCGCCGTCGAGCACGAAGCCGCCGAGCGACCGACGTCCGGCGCCCCAGCGTACCCAGGAAAGCCGACGTCTGCGCTTTTGGTCGGCTTCGAGAATCGCACAGAAGATCCGGGTCAAGTCGCCCACATCTTTGGCGACCAGGAAATAATCCTTCATGAACCGCTCGACCCCACGGCTCCTTTCCTGATCGGCGTAGCCCATGCGCTGCCCGATTTCAGCCTGCAGGTCGAAAGTGAGGCGCTCTTCGGCGCGGCCGGCGAGGTAGTGAAGATGGCAGCGAACCGTCCACAGGAAGCTCTGGGCGTGGTCGAAACGCAGTGACTCCTCGGCCGACAGCACGCCCAACTCGACGAGCCTGCCGACATTGTCGGTGCGATAGATGTATTTGGCGATCCAGAACAGCGTGTGCAGGTCTCTGAGCCCGCCTTTGCCCTCTTTGACGTTTGGCTCGAGCTGGTAACGGCTGTCGCCGACGCGTTGGTGCCGCCCATCGCGCTCGGCGAGCTTACCTTCGACGAACTGCGCTGCAGTGCCCCGCACGATGTCTGAATCAAAACGCTTCTTGAGATCTCCGAAGAGCGCCTGCTCACCACACAAGTAGCGCGCCTCGAGCAACCCGGTGCGGATGGTCAAATCGGATTTGGCCTGGCGCAGACATTCCTCGACCGAGCGCGTCGCCTGCCCTATCTTTAGGCCAAGGTCCCACAACAGGTAGAGCAGATACTCGACGACCTGTTCGGTATGGGGAGTCCGCTTGTAAGGCAGTAGAAACAGCAGGTCGATGTCCGAATAGGGTGCCAACTCGCCCCGCCCGTAGCCGCCAACGGCGATGATCGCCAGCCTTTCGCCCGAGGTCGGGTTGGGGAGCGGGTAGAGATCGCCGGTAACCAGTTCGAACAGCGCGAGGATCATCTGGTCAATCAGAAAGCATTGCTCGCGCATCACCGCAGAGCCATCGCCGGTTGCCTCAAAGCGGCGACGGATCTCGGCGTGTCCGGTGGTCAGCGCCGCCTTCAACGGCACGACGAAGGCGCCGCGATCGAGTGCCGGAGAACGGACTACGGGTACGGCGGCCGACAATTGCTCCGCGAGCGCCCGCCGGTCGATGATGTCGCGTTGCCTGACGATGCTGGGTATGGCGTTCCTCCCTGCCGGTTCCCGCTCGGGCGCACTTGGCTTCAACAGGCGTCACCGAGACGAGATATATTGTCGGCGGCCGCGAAATACACCGGTTGTCGATCGTGTTAGCTGGCAAAGCCGATGCCTGAGCCGCTTCGAGTGGAGGTTTCGCCGCACCAGAGCGTGACGGCGATGTCTTATCCCGCCGCGACGAAGCACCGTGCCGGCGTGACGCTAATCCTCGGACACGGAGCCGGAGCCGGTCAGACCAGCGACTTTATCATGAGCTTCGCCAGCGGATTGACGGCGCGCGGCGTTGACATGGTCACCTTCAACTTTTTGTACCGCGAGCAGGGTCGCCGTATCCCTGATCCAAACGACAAACTGGAGGCTTGCTACCGCGCAGTGATCGAGGCGGTTCGCGAGCAAATGAACTCAGGCCGCGATGCCTTGGCGATCGGCGGCAAGTCGATGGGCGGGCGAATTGCCTCGCAAGTCGCTGCCGCCGGCATCGGCGATCTCGCGGGCTTGGTTTTTTTGGGGTATCCGCTCCATCCCCCGGGCAGACCAGATCGGCTTCGCGCAAAGCATCTCTCGGACATCAAGGCGCCGATGCTGTTCGTTCAAGGTTCGCGCGACGCCTTCGGAACTCCCGACGAGCTGCGCCCGATCGTTACGTCGCTCGAGCCCCCGGCCGATGCCTACGTCGTCGAAGGCGGCGACCACTCGTTCAAGGTTCGGAAGGGAGCCGGCGTCAGTCAAGAAGATATATATCGCGCAATCCAGGACCATATCGCCGCATGGCTGCACGAAGTAGTTGCCGTCAAGAGAGCGCGATGAGCGAGGCTGGGACGGCGCCGCGCAACAAGGCTTTACGTGCCTCCCACTGGGTGGTGGTATCGAGGGTCGCGAGAAACTGCACCTCGCCACCGGCAAGGAGCGCGATCGGCAAGCCGCTGCGGTAGAGCAGGCGGTTGCCGGTCAGTGCAGCGA
Organism: Allostellaceae bacterium; assembly: GCA_035634495.1. GTDB lineage: Bacteria > Pseudomonadota > Alphaproteobacteria > ATCC43930 > CGMCC-115725 > AP-15. Next base: position 1,213 of record DASQCY010000610.1, on the reverse strand, counting down.
GTTTTGGCCCGGGGGTCAGGATGCCGGCGAGGTTGAGTGGGTCCGCGCCGGAGAGTGAGATCCAGTCATCCGAAGGGGGTTTGCGCCGTACCTCGCGCAGCATGCCGACCGCGTCGGAGAGCGCAAACTGTTCACCGGAGAAGCCGGCGACAAAACGGCCGCCGCGGATTTCACCACGAGCCTCGAGCCGGCGGTAGACGCGCAACAGGTCACGCCATGGCGGCAGCCAGGGCGCCTCGCGTTCGATCAGGCGCCAGAATACGACGCCATAACGGAGCAGCAGGGTGCGAGCCAAGTGCTCGACGGCTTCGGGCTTAACCTGCGGCAACGGCTGCGCACGGCGGGCCAGCGCCCAGCGTCCCGCGTCCTCCATGCGAAACAGCGCGGCGCGCCGGCGCCGCCTGTTGCCGCGCCGCTCGGGCGGCACGAGAAGCGCGCGCAGCCCGGCAAAACTGTCGGAATTGACCAGGCCCGACGCAACCAGCTCGGCCAGTGCCTCTTCGACCTGCGGGCGCAACAGCCCGGTGCCTTCGATCAGTTCGTCGAAGAACGATGCGCCATATTGCCGAACATAATCGGCTACGGCCTGCGCCCGGGAACTCAAAGCACCCGGGTCACCGGTCCCGGAAAGCGATGCCCAAAGCGCAGCGTGACGACGCGCCAGCAGGGTGATCGGCGTCGTTCGCACCGGGGTCGCAGTGCGCTCGCTACCATTTGGGCGCGTATTGCGCGGTCTGAGTCGCGCCCACGCGATCCGCCCGGACAGACATTGATCATCGAGCCAAGTGGGCTCGTATCCGCTGAGCCGCGCCGGCAGGATCTCGGTTTCCCACGCGCCCGCCGGCGCCTCAAACCCTTCGAGCTGCCGGACCAGGATCTCGACCGCATCGGGCCCCTCCATGCGCGTGTCCGGTGCAACTCGCTGCCAGGCAAACAGAAAGCGCAGGAATTCGATTGCGGCGACCGGTTGGATCTCGGCGCGCAAACGACCCACCGTATAGCGGTGGATCCGCGCGAGCAGCCGGCGTTCGCACCACTCCTCAGCGACACTCCTGGTGAATCGGCCGCGCAGCGCGAAGCCCTCGGCCTCGAGCACTGCAAGCCCGGCGGCAATGTCCTCCGACCCTAGCCCAAGCGGCTCCGCGAGAGCATGCGCCGTGGTCGGCCCAAGACCTTCGAGCCTTCCACGCAGAATTTCGGTCAAGGCGTCTTC
>DASQCY010000609.1:0-2145 GCA_035634495.1 Allostellaceae bacterium | reverse complement strand
TCTGGGAGGCGGGGGGAGATCGCGACCCGATCGATGCGGTGCTCGCCCGCTTCGCCAAGGATCCCGGCCTGGCGCCGCTCGCGGCATTGCGGCCGGCGATTGACCGGTGCTTTGCCGGCGGCAGCGTCGAGGAGATTTTCGACACTCTCGCCGCAGAGGCGACAGCGGATGGGACCCACGCCGACTGGGCCGCGGAGACACGGGCGGGACTGCTGACAAGGTCACCGACAAGTCTCAAGATCACGCTGCGCCAGCTCATGATCGGGCGCGATTATGATCTCGAAGCCGCACTCGCCCTCGAATACCGGCTGACGCAGCATGTGATGGCGGCGCACGACTTTTACGAAGGCGTGCGCGCGATGCTGATCGACAAGGACCAGGACCCGCGTTGGCGGCCGGCGACGCTGGTCGAAGTGAGCGACAACGTCGTCGAATCCTATTTCGCGCCGATCGGCGATCGCGAGCTCCGCTTCGCCCGAGACTGTTGAACGAGAGGAAAGCGCGAGATGGCAACGATCGGCTTTATTGGTCTGGGAAATATGGGCGCACCGATGGTGGCCAATCTTGTCAAGGCCGGGCACCGGGTGACCGGCTTCGATCTCGTCACGGGGAAGGCCGAGGCGCTGGCTAATAATGGCTGCCGGGCAGCGAAGACAGCGGCCGAAGCCGCAGCGGCAGGCGAGATCTTGATCACGATGTTGCCCGCCGGTCCCGACGTGCGCTCGGTCTATCTCGGGGACGGCGGGGTGCTCGCGCATGTCCGCAAGGGTGCTCTGTTGATCGACTGCTCGACGATCGATGTCGAGACCGCGCGCGCCGTCGCCGCAGCCGCGGCCGATGCTCGGTTCGACATGCTCGACGCGCCCGTTTCGGGCGGCGTGGTCGGAGCAGAAACGGCGAGCCTGACCATCATGGTGGGCGGCAACGTCGAGGCCTTTGAGCGTGGCCGGCCGATTTTGTCGGCGATGGGACGGACGATCGTCCACGCTGGGCCGTCGGGCAACGGCCAGGCCGCAAAGATCTGCAACAACATGATCCTCGGCGCTTCGATGATCGCGGTATGCGAGGCCTTCTCGCTCGCCGAGCGGCTCGGGCTCGGGGCCCAGACATTGTTCGATATCAGCGCCAAATCCTCGGGCCAATGCTGGGCGCTGACGAGCTATTGCCCGGTGCCCGGGCCGGTTCCGGCGTCGCCGGCCAATCGCGATTATGTAGCGGGCTTCACCGCCGCGATGATGCTGAAGGACCTCCGACTGGCGCAGCAGGCAGCCGGGGCGAGTGCCGCAGCAACACCGCTTGGTTCGGTGGCCGCCAATCTCTACCAGCTATTCGTCAACGAGGGCATGGGCGGGCTTGATTTTTCGGGAATCTATCGCTTCATTCGAAACCCGGCCGCGAGCGTCGCACCAACCGGCCACCCCCACGCCTTCACGCCCGCCGCCACCACACCAGCCCCCCGAGCGGCGCCACCGAGCCGGGCAGCGCCAGCGCGGCCGAGATGAAGATCGCGCGCATCTGCGAGCCGGTCAGGGCCACGGTCGGCAACACCTCGACGGGCGGCTTCACGAGAGGCGCCCGCTCTTCGCGGATCAACCCGCGCATCTCGTCGGCCTAATGGCCCCGGGCTTGCTCAGTTCGCTTCTCCCCTCCTTACCGGTGCGGGCGGTATAGTGCCCTACCGCCCCCTCCAATCGCAGCGGAACGAGCCATGAGCCTCTCCAGTGACGTGATCGAGCGCCTCGTCGTGGAGGTTACCGGCGCCAATCGGGTGCTGGTATTCGATCACACGATCCGCCGCCGCGTTTGGGGTGGCGTCGATCGGGCGCAGTAGACCTCGCCAGCCGGTTACCAGCGTCCACAACGACTACACGGTGAAATCCGGCCCGCAACGGGTCCGCGACCTGATGGGCGAGGAAGCTGACGAGCTGCTTCACCATCGGTTCGAAATCGTCAAAGTGTGGCGGCCAATCCGCGGGCCGCTGCGCGACGCGCCGCTCGCCGTCTGCGACGCGACCAGCGTCGCCTTTACGGACTTCGTTCCTTCCGACTTGGTCTATCGCGATCGGGCGGGCGAGACCTACCGCCTCAGGTACAACCCTGCGCACCGCTGGTTCTATGTCCCCGAGATGCGGGTGGACGAGGCGA
>DASQCY010000608.1:0-2605 GCA_035634495.1 Allostellaceae bacterium | reverse complement strand
GCCGCGCCCGATCCTACGCGAGCGCCGACCGACCGGCGTGTCAAGGACGCCTAAACTTAGTCCCGACTAGGAGGCCTCGATGCGCACGGTCAACATTCATGCAGCCAAGACCCAGTTGTCGCGCTTGGTCGATGCTGCTGTAGCCGGCGAGGAAATCATCATCGCCAGATCCGGCAAGCCGGTGGCTCGCTTGGGGCCGCTCGCCGGCCCAGGACGCAGCCGCCGTCTCGGCATCTTGGCCGGGAAATTGTGCGTGCCGGAGGATTTTGACGCCTCCTTGCCGGACGAGCTCGCCGACGCGTTCGAAGGCCGCTGATGCGCGTGCTGCTCGACACCCATGTGCTGCTATGGGCACGAGCCGCCGCAGCCGGCTGGTATGAGGTCGCCCGCAGGGGCAACCACGTTCAGCTCAGGCACCCCTCCCGTAAGGGCCGCGTGACGATGCCGCATCCGCGAACAGATCTGCCGGCAGGTTCCGTGAGGAGCATCGAACGGCGAGCCGGCATCCGGCTCCTGCCCAGGAGATAGGCCACGTGCGATGACGAGTTATATCGGTCTGATCAGAAAGGACACGGACAGCGATTTTCGGCGTGGACTTCCCCGACTTTCCCGGCTGCATCAGCGGCGGGACGACCCTCGACGAGGCGCGCCGCATGGCCCAGGAAGCACTCGAGCTTCATGTCGGCGGCATGATCGAGGACGGCGAGGCGTTGCCCGTCGGGAGTTCCTTGGAGACGATCATGGCCGACCCCGAGAACGCTGATGCGGTGGCCTTTGTGGTCACGGTGCCCGAAGCCGCGGACCGCACGGTGCGGGTGAACATAACCCTGCCAGAGCGGCTGCTTCGCCGCATCGACGAGCGCGCGAAGAACCGCTCCGCCTTTCTGGCCCGCGCCGCGGAGAAGGCGCTTTCGGAGAGCTGACGCAGGGACAGGCCAGGCCGATCCTCTTGCAACTCCCGCTGGGTAGGAGAGGGGAGGAGGGGCGTATCGACGGATGCGATGGCGCGAGGTAGCCCAAGCCGATGCCCGACGCGGGCCGGAATCCCCACCCGCCGCTCAGAGCGCCGCGCAAGGAATACCGAGCGCCTCGGCCGCCGCCAAAAGGCGATTATCGTAGCTGGCGAGCTCGACCCCTTCGCCCTGTTCGCGCAGGTAAGCCATCGTCGCGAGATGCAGGCCGTCCAAAGTTCGCACCGCTACCGGGTACGGACGCAAGGCACGCCGGAGACAGTCTCGGCTCAGCTCGACCAGGTCGATTTTGCGGAGCATGGCTTCGATCTCGCCACGATGAGTGTCGGCGATGCCCTTAGCAAAGATCCTGTTCCATACCTCGTATTCGAGCAACCGGCTTGAAAAGAGCCGTTTCGTCCACAACCCCTCGGGGGGTTGGCGCGCTTCGGTCAGCACGGAAGCGAGGGCGACCGAGCTGTCGATGTAGATCACCACCGATCTTCGCGATCGCGGTCAAGATCGGCCAACAGCTGTTTCAATGTATATCCGGGAATGGGCTTACGTGGCGGCGGGTTGCCGCTGCGGTCGGTCGCCGGCGTGATCCAGCCCTCGCGCATCCCGCGGTCGACAAGCGTCTCCGGCTCCCGTCGCGGCGGCACGATCTCGGCGACGGGGCGGCCGCGATCGGTGATGACCACTGTTTCGCCGGCCGCTGCGAGGCGCACATACTCGCTCAGCTTGTTCTTGAGGATTTTGAGGCCGACCTTGGGCATGAGGATGAAGTAGCTTCTGGGAGCCACTTTGTCAAACAGTAATGCATCAACCTCGGGATGACGACTAAACTGCATCGCGAGAAACGGGAGAGCCGGCACGTGACCAGAATGCTGGACGACAGGGTGGTCGCCCTCGAACGGCAAAATGCCGAGCTGCGCCGCCAGCTCGAGATCTGCCACGCCGAACTCGAAGAAGCGCGCGCGCAGCAGGCCGCGACCGCCGAGGTATTGCAGGTCATCAATTCCTCGCCCGGCGAGCTCGGCCCAGTGTTCGAGGCGATCCTCGACAAGGGATTACACCTGTGTGACGCGGCCTTCGGCTCATTGCTGATCCACGAGGGGGACGACCAACACCGGATTGCGGCCGTACGCGGGCTTCCTCCAACCCGTGTGGAGGCTTGGGGGCATGGACCGCTCTATTTCGGGCCCGGAACCGCGTCGTACCGCCTCGTGCGCGGCGAGCGGTTTGTGCATATGAGGGACGCCGCCGAGGACGAGGGCTATCGGTCGGGCAACCCGTTACGGCGGGCTTTGGTCGACATCGACGGCGCGCGCACCTGGCTCGGCGTGCCGTTGCGCAGGGATGGCGTCCTCCTCGGCGCCTTTGCGATTTATCGCCGAGAGGTGCGGCCGTTTTCCGACGAGCAAATCACGCTCTTGGAGAGCTTCGCCGCACAGGCGGTCATTGCGATGGAGAATGCGCGGCTGCTGACCGAGACGGGCGAGGCGTTGGAGCAACAGACCGCAACGGCCGAGGTATTGGGCGTCATCTCGTCCTGCCCCGGCGAGCTGCAGCCCGTATTCGACGCGATGCTCGGCAATGCGGGCCGGCTCTGCGATTGCGTGCTCGGCGGAATGTTCCTCTATCAGGGCGGGGGG
>DASQCY010000607.1:0-1832 GCA_035634495.1 Allostellaceae bacterium | reverse complement strand
TGGCGCACGACCTATGCCGGTATGCTGTCCACCACTTATCTGGTGGGGCTGTCGGAGCGGCGGCGCGAGCTCGGTTGGCGGGGCGTGATCCTGCGCGAGCCCCGCGACGTGCGCGTCGCTGTCGATGCGAGGGGCGCCATTTTCGGCTTCGGCAGTTGCGGACCCAACCGCGGCGACCGCTTCTTCGCCGGCGAGGTGTTCACGCTCTACGTCGCCCCGGATTGGCAGAACCAAGGTATCGGACGGCGCCTGTTGATCGCACTGTTCCGACGTCTCGTCGCGGTCGGCCGCCGCTCTGCGATCGTCTGGGTATTGCGCGACAACCCGTCCCGCTTCTTTTATGAGCGCCTCGGCGGGCAGCAAGTCAGCCGCAAGCCGCTCGCGGTTGGCGGCTCGGCGGTCGAAGCTATCGCCTATGGCTGGCGCGATCTGCCGGGCTTTCTCGCCGCCGTATCCAGCGAGGATCGCGAACCCGAGCCATGAGCCGCGGCCCAGGTCAACCCGGCTGACCGGCCGATGCCGTGATCCGGCCGATCAAGGGCAGGATCTTGCTTTCGACATCCTCGGCGGTCAGCGGACCGACCTGGCGATAGCGGATGTGGCCACCGCCGTCCACGACATAGGTCTCGGGCACACCGTATACCCCAAAATCGATCGCGGTAGTGCCGTTGCGGTCGACACCGATGCGGCGAAAGGGGTTCCCGAGACCATCCAGAAAGCGGCGCGCATCCTCCGGCTTGTCCTTGTAGGCCACACCTTCGAGGATGACGCCGGGACGCCGCGCCAAAGCCATCAGCTGCGCGTGCTCCTCGCGGCACGGAGCGCACCATGACGCAAAGAAGTTGACGAGCGTGACCCGGCCGCCGAGGTCTTCGCGCGCCAACCCTTCGGCGCTGTCATAGAGACCCGGCAGAGCAAATTCCGGGGCCGGGCGGTCGATCAGCGCCGATGGCAATAAGTGCGGGTCATGCGTCAGACCGATCGCGAACACAACGACCAGAACCGCGAACAGCGCTGCCGGCAGCACGAAGGCCAGTCTGCGTGTCATCTGTTGCCTCGACAACCGTCATTCCCGCGAAAGCGGGAATCCCGGGGCGGCCGGTTTTGCGGGGAGGCCCTGGACCCCCGCCTGCGCGGGGGTGACGATACCGGAAGGCGCTCCACCTTCCTGCCAATGCCCGCTCTTCTTCAGCGCCTCGACGACCTCGCGCGGCATGTAGTTCTCGTCGTGTTTGGCGAGCACCGTCGTGGCGGCAAAAGTACCGTCGGCGCGCAGCTTTCCCTCGACGACCACACCCTGCCCTTCGCGGAACAAATCGGGCAGCAAGCCTTCATAGACGACGGCGAGATCGGCGGCACCGTCGGTAACGCGGAACGAGATAATGCGCCCGTCAGGACTGCGCGAGAGGCTCTCTTTCTCGACGAGGCCGCCGATTCGCACCCGGCGGTCGGGTGCGGCGGTCTTCGCCTTGAGGTCGCTGGGGCTGTAAAAAAACACGAGGTTGTCGTTGAACGCGACGAGCACCAACGCGGTTGCGCCGCCGAGTGCCGCCATACCGAGCGCCAAGAGGCCCAGTCTCTGCTGCTTGCGAGTCATCGTCTGGTCCGGAACTCACGTTGCAGCTTTTCGAGCGCCTCGGAGCTCGCCCGGTATCGCCGCCAGGAATGCCAGGCGAGACCGCCGAGAACCGCGAGCGCCACGCCATAGGCGGGCCATACGAATGCGGCATAGCCGCCCATCACCAGATAGTGGCCGACATCGTCGATCACCGGCCGCCTCAAGGTATCGGCGACTGAGCGGCCACCGGCCGCTCCAGCGCGACGCGGCCCGA
>DASQCY010000606.1:0-2418 GCA_035634495.1 Allostellaceae bacterium | reverse complement strand
GAATTGACCGAGCCCTGCAAGGAAGCGCTGCTGCTCGCCAAGCTCCCGAAGGAATAGCCTCACGCGGCACGGATGACCGCGGTGCCGTCCTCGTGTTCGGACTTGATGCCGAACGGGCGGGACAGCTCGCCGAGATGGTCGAGGATTGCGTTTGCTGCGGCGCTGCGCCCGATCGAGGGGCGGGCGGAGGTGGCAAGGTCGCTCGTCCCCGACGATGCCTCGCAGATTCAGTTGTAAGGGCGTCGCGGTCAATTTTTTAAGTTATGGATTTCATGGCGTCCCCAAGGGGATTCGAACCCCTGTTACCGCCGTGAAAGGGCGATGTCCTAGGCCTCTAGACGATGGGGACGCAGCGCTGGGCCGATGGATCTAGAGCGGTGGGCGGGATAAATCAACCGGCGTGCTTGGTGGTGAGGTCGATACTTCATGCCGCGCCGCGGCGCTTGCCTGGCTTTGGCCAGCGCATCGCGGCGAGCGGCAGGACCTCCTCGATCAGCCGCCGCGTCTGCCCCAACATCTCCTCGTCGCCGCGAGCCGCCGGGCGCAGGATGAATTTGGAGATCCCGGCATCGACGTAGGCGGCGATCCGCTCGACGATCGCGCTCGCATCGCCGATCGCGAAATACCGCAGCGGGTCGCGTCCGGTACGCTTGCGGTAAGCTTCAAACAGCCGGGCGAGACCGGGATCGGCGGCCCGACCGAAGCGGAACGGAATCCCAGCGCCGTAATGGTCGTCGTCGATCGCACGCCCCTCGGCGGCGGCTGCGGCACGGATGCCGTCGATGACCGGAGACACTTGGGCCGGCGTTTCCGCGCCCGCCTGCCATCCGGTGCCGAACCGCGCGGTGCGCCGGATCGCTGCCTCGGACGAGCCGCCGATCCACATCGGCAGGTCGGGCTGCACCGGCTTTGGCGTGATCGAGGCGCCGGTCAAGTGATAGTGGACACCCGTGAAATCGACCTCGTCCTCGCGCCACAATCGGCGAATGATCTCGAGCCCCTCATCGGTCTTGCGGCCGCGTGTCCTGGTGTCGAGGTTCAACGTCCGCCATTCGGGTGCCAAGGGGCTGCCGATGCCGAAAGCAGGCAACAGACGTCCTTCGGACAACACGTCGATCGTCGCGCACTGCTTGGCCAGCAACACCGGGTCGCGAAATGCCAGCGACAGCACGTTGACGCCGAATTTGAGCCGACGGGTGCGCCCGGCGAGCGCCGCCATCACGCTCATGCATTCGAGGATCGGCTCGCGGCTGACCATGCGGTCGGTCTGCCACAGCGAATCGATGCCGCCCGCCTCGCACAGATCGACCCAGCGCCAGAACCCGGCGATCCCGTTGAACGGGAATTCCATCAGGCCCAACCCGATAGCAACATTCCTCGGCATCAAACCCTCCTCGACGGTCTGCGCAGGTTAGCGCACCAGCGCTCGTGAGTCTTGCATCGGGCAGCTGGGTTGTGGCCCGATCGTGGCGTCAGGAGCGGAGCAGGGGAGGGGCCGATGCGGGTATTCGCTACACTGCCGCAGGAAGACCTGCGCCGGGTGGGGGCGGCGGCCCGGGCGATCGAGGCGGATGGGTATGACGGTGTCGTGGCGATGGAGAACAAGCACGACCCGTTTCTCGCATTGGCCGTAGCCGGGGCGCAGACCGAGCGGATCGAATTGCATACCGGCGTCGCAATCGCCTTCGCCCGCACGCCGATGGCGGTTGCCAATGTCGGCTGGGACTTGGCCGGCTCGACCGGGGGGAGGTTCGTGATCGGCCTCGGGTCACAGGTCAGAGCACACAACGAGCGGCGCTTCTCGGTGGCATGGACGCCGCCGGCGCCGCGCATGCGCGAGTACGTACAAGTGCTGCGCGCGATTTGGCGATGTTGGAAGACCGGCGAGAAGCCGGCCTTCGAAGGGAAGCATTACCGTTTCAGTTTGATGACACCCAATTTCGCCCCCGAGCCGATCGTCGCGCCGCCGCCGGCGGTGATGACCGCCGCGGTCGGCCCGGCGATGCTCAAAGTTGCCGCCGAAGAGTGTGACGGCGTCAAACTGCACGGTTTTTGCACCCGCAAATATCTGACTGACGAGATCATGCCGCGGATCGGGGCCGGGTTAGCGAAGGCCGGCCGCAAGCGAGAGCAATACGAGATTTCCGGCGGCGGGTTTCTCGCTACCGGACCGGATGACGCGGCGGTTGCACAGCGCTTCGAATGGGTGCGCCAGCGCGTCGCCTTTTACGGCTCGACACCGGCCTATTACCCGGTGCTCGCGGTCCATGGCCTGGAGGATCTCGGCCACAAGCTGAACGCGCTGACCCGGCAGGGACGGTGGAGCGACATGGCCAAGGAGGTGCCGGACGACGTCACCCATCTGTTCGCCGCGGTGGGCCGACATGACCAGATCGTTGCGGCGATCGAACGGCGCTT
>DASQCY010000605.1:0-3059 GCA_035634495.1 Allostellaceae bacterium | reverse complement strand
CACGAACCAGCGAAGGACAGCTGTCCACACGCATTGCGGTCATTGCTCCGCGATGATTGCTGGCAAACAGGCTTTTGGTCAGCAGTCTTCCGCGACTACACGGGAGCCAGCTTTCGAACCCGGAGTGTGCCGTGGAATGCTCTGCCCGGCATCGAGAGGCAAAGAAAAGTGGGCGACCGCGAAGTGCTGATCGACTAGCCGTGGTCGGAAATCGAGGCCTTGTCAGACCCGGAACCGCGATCCAACCGTTCTGGCCCAATAACACACAAGATTGTCCAGAATAGACTGGCTTTGGGCGGCGAAGAGAGCGTGTGTGTGGGTCACTGGCGGCACCCGCCGCCAGGGTCAATCAAGAGGACCGACCCATGCGGATCTACATCATCGGCAATGACGGAATCACGCTGTGCCGCGAGGCGCCGGCCACAGTCAATGACGGCGAGATTGCCGTCACCTCGAACGAGGAATTGCACGCCGCCCCGCTCAGCGGCAAGCGAGTGCTGGCATTATGGAATGCCCTGCCCGGTGTCGAGAAGCGACGAAAGATCGGCGACCGCGAGGTGCTGATTGATCAGCTGTGGTCGGCGATCGAGGCGTTGCCGGAGCCGGAACCGCCGTCCGACGCGAAGCGCCCGTCGAAACAGGACGCGGTGATTGCGATGCTGCGTCGACCCGAGGGGGCAACAGTCGATGAGGTGGTGGGCGCCACCGGCTGGCAGCGCCACACCGTGCGCGGTGTCTTCTCGGGAACCCTGAAGAAGAAGCTCGGGCTCACCCTCGCTTCGGCCAAAGAGGAACGCGGCCGGGTCTACCGCATCGCCGAGCCGGCAAGCGCATGAAACCCTCAATCCACGACACGACGGCTCGCCAGCACTCTGGCGAGCCGTCGCCTGTTCCCGGTCGTGGCGGGAAACGAAACAACCGACCAGGAAAACCGGGCGCCGCAGAAGCCGATGGCGAAATTGCTGAACTAATCAATCGGTCGACCCAGGATCTGCGGGTCGGCTGGCACAAATTGCATCGCACCGGACCTCCTTTGGGCCTCAGTCGCGATCTGATGATCCGAGCCCTTGCCCACGAGCTGCAAGAGCGTGCCGATGGCGGTCCCGTCGCCGCGCTGCGGCGCCGCCTGCAGACCATGGCAAGAGAGTTGCAGAAAGGCGCTTCGTTCTTCGATCCCGGTATCATGCCAAAGACCGGCACGACCTTGGTGCGTCAATGGCGCGGACACACCCACACCGTGCTCGTGCGCGAGGACGGGTTCGAATACGAAGGCCAGTACTATCGCTCGCTGACCGTGATTGCCGAGCGCATTACCGGCGCGCATTGGTCGGGCCCGCGGTTCTTCGGACTGACCCAGCGAGCGCGTGATCCGGTCGCCGAGGCCGGCCGATGACGAGACCGGCGACCAACCGGACGAGACGGAACGGAGCCGTTCGATGCGCGATCTATACCCGCAAGTCGTCCGAGGAGGGGCTCGAACAAGAGTTCAATTCGCTGCAGGCGCAGCGCGAGGCCTGCGAGGCCTTTATCAACAGCCAGCGGCACGAAGGCTGGGTGTGCCTGCCCAAGGCTTATGATGACGGCGGGTTCTCCGGCGCCACGATGGAGCGGCCGGCTCTGCAGCAGTTACTCGCCGACATCACCGCCGGGCGGGTTGACATTGCGGTCGTCTACAAGATCGACCGGCTAACCCGCTCGCTCGCCGATTTCGCCAAGATCGTCGAGATCCTCGACGCCAGGGGCGCCTCCTTTGTTTCGGTCACGCAGCAGTTCAACACGACGAGCTCGATGGGGCGTTTGACCTTGAATGTTCTGTTGTCCTTCGCGCAGTTCGAGCGCGAGGTCATCGGCGAGCGCATCCGCGACAAGATCGCTGCTTCGAAAAAGAAGGGGATGTGGATGGGCGGGGTGCCGCCGCTCGGTTATCGGGCGCAGGACCGCAAGCTCATCGTCGTCGACAGCGAGGCAGAAGTCGTTCGCGCCATCTTCCGTCGCTATACCGAACTCTGCTCAGTGCGGTTACTGCAGGAGGAGCTCGAAGCCCGCGGGATCACAACCAGATCCCGCATGAGCGCCTTGGGCCGCATGAAGTGCAGCAAGCCATTCTCGCGCGGTGCGCTCTATCTCTTACTGCAGAACCCTATCTATTGCGGCGAGATCGTTCACAATGGGCAATCCTATCCCGGCGAACATGAGCCGATCATCGATCAGCCGCTGTGGGATGCGGCTCAGGCTCAGCTCGCCCGCAACGCCGCCCAGCGCAACTCCGGCGCCCGCACTCGCCAGCCGAGCCTCCTCGCCGGAATGCTGTTCGACGGCGACGGCAACCGGATGACACCAACCCATGCGGTCAAGAACGATACCCGCTACCGCTACTATGTCTCTCGCGCGCTGATCACCAACGATCAGACAGAGGGGTCCGCCGGGCTGCGCATCCCGGCCGCGGAGATCGAGCAGCTCGTGACCTGCCGAGTGCGCCAGTGGCTTCTCGATCCCGGCAGCGTCTACCAGGCGACCTCGGCGCGGTTTCCTGATCCCGGAACACAGCGAAGGTTTACCACGCGCGCCCAGGACATCGGAAAGCACTGGCCCGAGTTGCCGATGATGCGCCAGCGCGCCGTTCTCACTGCCTTGATCGATCGCATCGCCGTCGGCGCCGACCGGATCGACATCCGTCTCTGTTTGGGTCGGCTGGGCGCGCTGCTCGATGTCGCCGCGACCCCAACACAGGGCGTGACCGAGGACGAAATCCAGACCCTGTCAATCCCAGTACGGCTGCGCCGCAGCCGATCGGAGATCACGATGCTGATCGACACGACCGATCCCTTTGTCGCGGCGAAACCCGACGCCCGGCTGATCAAGCTGCTCCTCAAGGCGCGCCGGTTCAGCGCCACTCTCGTCGGCAGCGACGATGTTCCCTTTGCCGCACTTGCCGAGCGCGAAGGTGTCAGCCGGTCCTATTTCACCCGCGTCGTTCGCCTCAGCTATCTCGCCCCCGACATCGCCCAAGCCATCCTCGACGGGCATCAGCCGCGCGATCTGACCGCAGACAAGCTGCT
>DASQCY010000604.1:0-2927 GCA_035634495.1 Allostellaceae bacterium | reverse complement strand
GACGACGTCGGCGATCAGGTAGGCGGTCTGGACCCAGGCGATCTCGTCGGAGCTGGCCGACAGCCCGCCCTGGATCTGGGTCAATGAGCTGGTGACGATCTGTACGTCCATGATCGCCATGACGAGACCGGTGCACATCGCTAACACACCGATCCAGTCGCTCAGCCGGGGCTTCTCGTCCGGTTGACTTGCCGGCGCCAAAGGCGGTGCTAAGGACCGCCGTTCGAGTGCGCTGGTCGTCGGCGCCCGGGCCACCGGTGGCCGGCGCGCCAGGCGCACCCGCTGTAGCGTCGAAACCAGCGTCATCGCACCATCGCGGCTTCGGGCACCGCCGGTTTGGCCGGGACGCCGTCGACGACGCCCCCCTGCTGTGCTGCGCTCGCACCGATCGCGTCGCCGATGCCGACGAGCCCGCCGGCCACGCCAAGGCGCAGATCCCCCGCGTCGAGGCGCGCTGCGAGCGCGGTCGAGTCACCCAGACCCAGGCTCTGCAGCCAGGTGCCGATTTCCACAGCGCTCCTCGTGGCCGGCCTGTGCGAAAGCCGGGATTTCGAGGCGAGGTTAGCGCAAAACAGGTTCGGAGCGCATCCCGTTTCCTGCCGCCGCGGACGCCGCCCTTTCCAGAAGCAGTCGCACCTGTCAACGCGGCAGTACGCGCGCATCGTCCACCGATGGGTAGCACGCGCCGGTCTCGATAGGTCGGCGTACGGGACGCACTCGATGCGCCGAACGAAGCTCGCTCAGACTTACAAGAAGACCGGCGACCTACGAACTGTGCTTTCGGGCGAGCGACGCGATCGAACGCAACCGGCTCCATCGGAAGTCACATTCTGTTGTCGCCCCGGCCGGAAAAAGCCTTACAGTTGAACTCCGTCGGAAGCATAATCGGGGATTGCCGGCTGAGACAGGCGGCGGCCTTCTTTCCAAGCTGGCCTAGGCAAAAAACCGGGAGGCGCCATGGATGTCCTCGGCTGGCTGAGAAATTTGGGCCTCGGGCAATACGAGGCGGTATTCCGCGAAAACCACATCGACGGATCGGTCCTCTCGTCTCTGACGAACGAGGACCTCAAGGACATCGGGGTAGCCTCGGTCGGCCACCGCCGTAGGTTGCTCGACGCCATAGCCGTGCTTCGCGGTGGAGACTTTGGTGCGGCGGTGGCCGTCCCGGTTCTCGGGACCGCGGCGGAAGCCGAGCGGCGACAGCTGACCGTGATGTTCTGCGATCTCGTCGGCTCGACGCCGCTGTCCGCGCGGCTCGATCCCGAGGATCTGCGCGGGATCATCGGCGCCTACCATCGCTGCGTCGCGGAGACTGTCGAGGGCTTTGGCGGGTTTGTCGCCCGCTACATGGGCGACGGCGCCCTGATTTATTTCGGATACCCGCAGGCGCACGAGGACGACGCCGAGCGCGCCACGCGATGCGGGTTGGCGCTGGTCGATCGGGTGGTGCAGCTCGATCAGGGCGAAGAGCTCCACGCGCGGGTCGGGATAGCCACCGGGCTGGTTGTCGTCGGCGGCGAGGTGGTCGAGCACGATGTCGCCGGCGACACGCCCAATCTCGCGGCGCGCCTGCAAGCCTCGGCCGAGCCCGACAGTGTCGTGGTCGCCGCCAGCACCCGCCGGCTGACCGGCGACCTGTTCGAGTACCGAGACCTCGGCGAAATCGAGCTCAAGGGCATCACCGGGCCGGTATTGGCATGGCAGGCGCTGCGCCAGAGCGCCGTCGCCAGCCGATTCGAGGCGCTGCGCGTACCACACCTGACCCCGCTGGTGGCCCGCGACGAGGAAATCGATCTGTTGCTGCGGCGGTGGGCGCAGGCCAAAAGCGGCGAGGGCCGGGTCGTGCTGATCTCGGGCGAGCCGGGCATCGGCAAGTCGCGGCTCGTCGCGGAGCTGGCACAGCAGCTAGAACCCGAGCCGCACATCCGTTTGCGGCATTTCTGCTCGCCACATCACGCTGACAGCGCGCTTTACCCCTTCATCGCTCAGCTCGAGCGAGCCGTCGATTTCGTGCGCGACGATACCGTCGCGGAGAAGCGCACCAGACTTGACGCGCTGATCGGCCCCGCCGCCGAAAGCGCGGACGAAATCGAGCTGATCGCCGAGCTCCTTTCCCTGCCGAACTCGGTCGCCGGTCTCAATCTCACGCCGCAGCGCAAACGGCAGCTCCTGCTGGAGGCGCTCGTTCACCAGCTTGGGGGTCTTGCCCGCGACCGGCCAGTCCTGATGGTGTTCGAAGACGCTCAATGGATCGACCCGACATCGCGCGAGTTGCTCGATCTGGTTGTCGACAAGGTCGGGCGCTTGCCAGTCACACTGCTCGTCACATTCCGACCCGAATTTCAGCCATCCTGGGGTGACCAGCCGCATGTCACGACGCTGAGGCTTACTCGATTGAGCGGACGCTACGGCGCTATGATGGTGACAGCGCTGGCCGGGGAGAAGGGACTGGCGCGCGACGTCATCGATGAGATCGTCGAGCGCACCGACGGCGTGCCGCTGTTCGTCGAAGAGCTGACCAAAGCTGTTCTCGAAAGCGTCGATCGGGAGGATCAGCTGGCCTCGGTTTTGGCGGCAAGCCCGGCGTCCTCGCTCGGCGTTCCCGCGGCCTTGCACGCCTCCTTGATCTCGCGCCTCGACCGGCTCGGGGCCGCTGCCAAAGAGGTCGCGCAGATCGGCGCCGTGATCGGGCGTGAGTTCAGCTTTGAACTGATCGATCACGTCGCTCGCCGGCCGGACCTCGAAACCACGCTGGCGCAGCTGACCAATGCCGGTCTCCTGTTCCGGCGCGGGCTGCCGCCGCAATCGAACTATCTGTTCAAGCATGCAATGGTGCAGGACGCGGCTTACGGCACATTGTTGCGCCGCCGCCGGCAGCAGCTGCACGGCGATATCGCGGCGGCTCTGGAGCAGCAGTTTTCGGACCT
>DASQCY010000603.1:0-5277 GCA_035634495.1 Allostellaceae bacterium | reverse complement strand
CGAGGAGCCTGTTGGAGGAATTAGCATAGCCGGGAGTTGGGCGCGCAGCTTACGCATTGACCAGCGCCGCAATCACCGCGTCGGTCGTCAAAATGGCATGGGCGAAGGTCGGCCCATTTAAGTCGAGGGCCGCTTGCATCGCCTCGGGGCTGCCATCCGTCATAATTGCCCTCGCTCCAGCGTCGGTGCGGGACGTAGAATTTTGCAATGCCTATGCGGCGCGCGGCCTCGAGGAGCGCGCGCAGATGCGGCAGCAGGTCGACCGACTCAGCGACCGCCTTGACGTCCGACCAGAGTTTGCCCCATCGCCCAGGAAATCGTGTACGGATCGACGAGCAGCAAGCCGGTCCGGTTCGCGGTATAGTCGTCAAGTGCCAAAGGTACTCTCCCTCGCATTCTGTCCCGGCATCATGGGGCGGGCCGGCGCCGTCGCGGTAGTTAAGAGATTGGATCTCTGTCACGTTAATGAAACCGACCGCCGATCCCGCGCGTGGGTCCGCGGCGGCTCTGCACCCGGGAACCTCCCGGAACCACAGCCGGCAAGCGTTCCCTGGTGCTTCCCTGTTAGGCCAGATTTGGTTCCCTGTTCGGCTGAATTAATTCCCTGTTCGGCCACTTAGGGAATTTCCCCATACGTGATCGCAAAATCAATGGCTTGGGGGACCGGATTCGGTCCGCGATCGGCGCGGTGGCACTGACTTCGCAGTATCTTCCCGTCGAACAGTGAAATCCGCACGCCGCGCCGATGTCGCGGCGGAGGGGTGACCTCGCGGGGGAGCGCCCTGCCGGTCTCGATTAGGACCATCAGGATGTGGAAAGCGCGCGCCGAGTTCGAGACGTCAAGACGTGGGGCGCCTCGCTGCTATCAGGGTCGACGCCGTGCGTATTCGCGGATCTCTGCCCGGAAATCGATACCGCCTCGATACCGCTAGCGGAGGTATTCCCTTGCGCGACCAAAAGGAGGTGCTCGGCATGCCGTACGGGCATATCGATCGACGGTGGTGGCCTCGCCATCTCATTCGGGATAGCTGTTGTCACGCCCTTCTTCTCAACGGCCGGCGAACACGGGCGCGCGCTTCTCGGCCCAAGCCCTTACACCTTCCGCATGATCCGCCGACGCGGCACAAAGCGCACGGACGGCGCCGAGCGCGTCGCGGTCTAGCGTGCCGACGGCGGCCTCATTGATGGCGCGTTTCAGCCCAGCGACGGCGAGCGGCGCATTGGTCGCCAGAGTTGCTGCTAGTGCCTCGGCACGGCTCATCAGATCGCCGGCCGCGACAACTTCGTCGAGATAGCCGATTTGCAGCATCTCGGCGGCATCGATCGGCTGCGCGGTCAGAAACAGCTTCTTTGCCGCAGCGACACCGAGCCTGGTCACATAGCGCCGGATGCCGCTTGCATAATAGACGATGCCGAGCTGGGCCGCCGGCATCAGGAGGCGCATCCCCTCGACACCGATGCGAAAATCGCAGGCAAGTGCCAGATCGGTCGCCCCGCCGTAGACGCTGCCGTTGAGCGCGGCAATGGTCGGCACACGCAAGGACTCGAGCCGGTCGACCATGCGCTCGAAGGCGTCGCGGTCTTCGTTTCCGACATCTTTTCCAGCCAGCCGATCGGCCAGAGCGCCGATGTGAAACCCGGAACTGAAGCTCTTGCCCGTGCCGGTCAGCACCAGGACGCGGATCGACGGGTCCGCATCGACACTGGTAAAGGTCTCGCGCAGAACGGCGAGGTCGTCGGGCTCGAGCCGATTGTGCTCGCGTGGGCGGTTGAGGCGCACGAGCGCACGACCCTCCGTCACACTTACGGCCGGCGTCGTCGATTGGCCGCTGCCTCCCGCTTTATCGGGCATCAGAAATCCTTCCGTCCGCTCTCCACCCCGGGTAGCCTGTCCACGACACTAGCAGAGCAACGCCTTCGGACAAGGCGTCGGAGGGTCCATGGCCAAGCTGGTTTACATGGCATTGCTGTTTTACGTTATCCTGGTAGGACCGACTGCCGCGCAAACCACCGGGACGACGAGCCGCGGCGGCGGCACCAACCTCGCGAACCCGTATGGTGCCGTGAGCTTGCCGACGACCACCGCGACACAAACGAGCTCGGCGACAACGACCGGCACTGCGGTGACGACGGGCGGCTCTACGATCGGGTCCTCGTCCGCGACGAGATCAGCGAGCGGCACCCAGTCGAGCACATCGGGGACGGTCGGCAGCACGTCATCGGCGCGCGCCACAGCCGGCGGCTCGTCCGCGACTGGAACGGTAGCCGTCTCAAATGTCCCGGCCTGGGTCTTGTGTCCGCCGGCGGGAGCTACGGGCCTCGAACCTTTTGTCACCGGGACGCGTCTATCCTGCGCGCCTTAGCGCACTCCCGCTACGGCCGGCGGAACGGACGATTGAGGATCGTCTGCTGCTCCGGCGTCAGCGCCTGGTAAAGAGCCTGGACCGCCGGCTTTGCCGCTTGCAGCGCCTCGAGCCGCGCCGAGAGGAAATGCTGCATCCGATCCATCCGCTCGAGCATCGTGGGCTCCGCTCCCAGCTTGAGGCCCGCACAAAGCTGTCGCTCCTTTTGCTCCTCGGTCTGCGCGGCGCTCTGCACCTTGTCCCACAGCGGCTGCTGCTGGGCAGTCAGATTGAGCTTTGCTTCGACATAGGCGCGCCGGGCAGCTCGCCACGCTAGCCGATCCGTGCATCGCTCCTGCGGGTCCTCCCCCCGCATCATCATGTGACGCATCATCATGCCGCGCATCATCGGCCAACCGCGCATTCCCGGGCGGTCGCCGCGAGGCATTCCATGCTCGCCGCTATCTGCGCTCATTGGCCCGGACTGAGCATATTGAAGATCGCCCTCCTCGGCCGAGCGGGCGAGGAGCGGGACGGCAATGGCGACGGTCGCAGCCAGCGAGACGGCGAGCAATGTCCTTTTCACGGAAAACCTCCGTCAAGATTGGTGTCGAGCCCGAAGTCGCCTCTGATAGCAACGTCTCGGGACAGGGCTTCGAGCATAGGATATGCAGTCTCTGACGGAACGATCCCCAGGGTTGCAATCGCACGGTCAGAATTGAAACAGGCTCGTCAGATCGCCGATCGCCGGCCGGTCGGCCGGGACATAGAGGTCCGACGGGTCGGCGACCGGGTTCCGCAGATGGTCGCGGCTTCTCGCCGATAACGGGTCGAGGCGCCAATTCGCCTCGATAAATTTAAGGATCGAAACGTGGTCGGTATAAGTGTGGTCGACAACGCCTTTCTTGGCAAAGGGCGAGACCGCGATCAACGGGATGCGCGTGCCGTCCCCGAATGCGTCGAGGATTTGGATAGAGCCGCTGTCCCAATAACCGCCGCTCTCGTCGACTGTGACGAGGACGGCGGTCTTTTCCCACAATGCCCGATTGCTCTGCACCTTGCCGATCAGTCGGCGCACGAATTGCTCGTAGCGCGAAACGGTCGAGGAGGCCGGGTGACCTGACTCGCTGTTGCGCGGAATTACGAAGGCGACCTCCGGCATTCCGTCGCTATTGTCGATGTCGCGGAACAGGGCCTCGTGATCCTGCAGGTTCTTCTTCAGAGGTCCGGTCATGATCGCACTGGAAAAGATCAGCGGATCGCATACCGAGCAATATTCCCTGGTGGTGCCGTCGCCACTTCTCCCGCCGGAATACCACTTCCAACTCACTCCTTTCCTCGACAAGGCCTCGGCGATCGTCGGCTGCGCTTGGGGCGGGATGCGAAGCACCTGGGGTCCCAGTGACGCCGGCTCGCCGGTGGGTAGAAAGCCGGCATTGTAGTTGTTGACGAGGTAATAGGCGCCCGGTTCGCAGTTGCCGTCATTGAAGCTCGGATAGGGTAGTGCTGCCAGATAGCTTTGAATCGCGGCAATGCCGGGCTCGCTAGCGTCCGAGCACTTGGTATACGAGCCGCTCGAATAGCCCGACTGCGTGTACCAGTTATTAGTGCCGGGGCGCGGATTCGGGTTCTCGATCTGGTTCTGCGGCGGCTTCGCCAATGCGCCCTCCTCCCAATAGGCAATGGCATGTCCGGTAGCGAGCGCCTGAAAATTGGCACCGGTTCCGCCCATCACCGGCTGATGGTGATTGTCGCTCAGCGCATAATTGTCGGCGAGCTCGCGAAAGTAGGGCGCATCGCCGGCGGCCATATTGTAGAAGCCCATCGCGACTGCGCCCTGATTGGTGCCGGAAGCCGGATCGGTGCGGTTTTGCGAGCCCTCGCCCGAGGTCTCGGCGACCCAGACGAAGAGATCGCGCCGCCCGCCATCGATTTGCTGCCACATCTGGAAAAAGCGGTGCACCGGATCGCCGATCGGCTCCTCATAGCCTATGTGCTTGGTGATCGGGAACGGGCCGTTCGGCAATAGTTCCGGGAAACGCTGGTCGGGGACATTGCGCGGCACTCCGACGGCGTGGGTCGTCCCAGGCTGCGGGAGCATCCCGTAGGTGCCACCGATCCGTGGTATTACCTCGTATAGGTCGTGCACCTCGGCGCGGCGCTGCGCGGCCTTGACGAAATTCGGGCCCGGGCTGCCGTCGGGGTTCACAATTCCTTCCGACAACAGATTATGAACCGCCGCGCCGGAGTTCGGCCGATAGGTGCCGAACAAATTGTCAAAGCTGAGGTTCTCGCCGACGACGACGATCAGATGCTCGATCGGCGTTGTCGTCCGCGGCGCCTGCGCGACCGCCGGTGCGGCGAGCGCGACGAGTGCCGGCGCCGTGAGTAGTGCGGCCAGCGCCGGCGAATACCGTCTCAGCCGTCGAGTCGTGAGAGATATTGCGCGACGAAATCGCAGCCGACCATGTCCTTATAGGCGTCGATCAGCCGTTGGGTGACCGAACCCGGAACCCGGCCTACGCCAAAGGTTCTGCCGTTCAGGCTGCGTACGCCACAGATGCAGAGGCTCGTCGAGGTCAGAAAACATTCATCGGCGGTATACGCGTCGTAGAGGTCTAGATCCTGCTCCTCGAACGGAATCCGGAGTTGTCGGGCGAGGTCGATCGTCGCCTGGCGGCTGATGCCGGGCAGGACAAAGCGTTCCTTGGGTGTCGTCAACCCGCCGTCGCGCACCAGGAAGATGTTGCTGCCCTGGCCCTCGGCAAGATTGCCGTTGACGTCGAGCAATACGGCCCAGGCGTCGGGATTCTGCGCCTTCACCTCGCGGTCGGCGAGGACGAGGTTGAGGTACTGATGCATCTTGGCGCGCGGCGACAATGCGTCGGGCGGCGTGCGCCGCAACGAGGGGGTGACGACATCGATGCCGTCGCGA
>DASQCY010000602.1:0-4456 GCA_035634495.1 Allostellaceae bacterium | reverse complement strand
GATGAAGGGGTCTTCCATCCAGTACGGGATCGCGGTGCCGCCCTCGGGGATATCCATCGCGGTGTAGTCGGTGTGCTTCTCGCCGGGGGGGCCGGGCTCGCGGCCCGGATTGTGCGGCCCGAACCAGGCGGTCAGCCGCAGTGGATCTTTCGACGCGCCGAAGTGCTGGTGGTACCAGCGCGCGCCGCCGGGGGCCGCCGACACCATGCCGACGGGCTCGTAGTCGACGCGCTTGACCTTGTCGGCATGGCCGTCCTTCCAGGGAGTGACGCCGTATCGTTCCGGCCAAGTATAGGTGTAGCCCTTGCCCTTCAGGCAGATCAGCACGGCGGCCGATGTATGGGCGTGGGCCTTGGAATAGCGGCCGTTCTCGTGCTGTCCGATCCAGAGATAAAACGTGTTGCCGGTCATGAACGGCTCGACCCGCCGCCAGCCGGGCGAGCGCCGGTTGTCGAGCGGCAGGTCGCAATTGACCACGTCCGGGATGAAATTCGTGCGCCGCATGGCGAGGCCGCGCACCGGATCAGGCTCGATGTCGTCCTTGTACTTGTAGAAGTCGTCGGCGCCGCTGAAGCGTTCGCGGAACTCGTAGGGACAATTGAACATCATCTCGATGTTGTTGATCAGGTTCATGAGATTAGGCGCCGTGGTGCCACCCAGAAGCAGCGCCGGCGCGGAGCTCGCATTGACGACGCGATGCCAGGCGTTCACCGGGATCGAGAACAGCGAGCCCTTCTGCCATTCGAAGACATGGCGTTTGCTGTCGTTGTCGAGCCACACTTCGGTGGTGCCGCGGCCGTCAACGACGAGATAGACTTCCTCGTAGAGGTGCTTCTCCGCATTGAGTGCGCCGGCTCCAGGCACCTCGACGACGTAGCTGCCCCATTTGCCCTCGGTGCCGTGGAGCTGGATATAGCTACCCTTGCCGCCCAGCCGCTTCCACGGCGCAAGCGGCAGATTTTGCACCTTGCTCACGCCGATATCGCGGTAGATCGGGATGCCTTCCGATTCCATGAACAGGTCGTAGGGCGTCTTCGGCCGGCCGAACTCGCCGAACCCGGCTCTGTCGTTGCCGGTCGGCTCATGCCAATGCGTCCTGCCAGTCAATTCGTGCATCTGCGGCCCTATCGTAGCGCCGAAAAAGCAGCCGTTTGAATGCTTTAAGTCCGTGCCGGCGGCAAGGCAAGCCGCTCGTGGCAACAGGCGCGTGTACGGCCCGACTGGCGGCCCGGAACGGCCACCGGAAATATAATTCAACACATGCGTCGCGGTGCGTCTAAAAATCCCATGACACCGGCCAGACATGAACTATAATGCATACGTGAAATCGAGCGCCGCCGCGCCTGGGGAGCGATAGTGCGCGTGGCGAATGAATGGGTCGCGTGCCCCCGTCGGCAGATGGCAATGGGCCGATGCAAGAAACCCGATGACCGCCTGGAGAGGAACCCGATGCGCCATTTTGCCGTTGTAACCTCCCTGTTGGTCGCTTGGCTCGTACCCTCGTCGGCGAACTCGCAACGAGTCGTCGCCGAGACATTCGTGATCCCGGCCGTCGATGCGGGCATCCAGTTGCATGTGCGAAACAAACGTCTCGAGGGGCGCGACAGCTTTCCCGGCGAGCGCGTCGTGCTCTTCGTCCATGGGGCGACTTATCCGTCCGAAACTGTTTTCGACATCGACCTCCCGGGCGGTTCATGGGCGGAACATGTCGCTCGCAAAGGTTACGACGTTTATCTCGTCGACATACGCGGCTATGGCCGCTCCACGCGGCCGGCGGCGATGGATGCGCCCCCAGCGGAGAATCCGCCTTTCGCGACGACGGTCGACGCGGTGAAGGATGTCGGCGCGGCGGTCGATTTTATCCTCAAGCGCCGCGGGATTTCGAAACTAAACCTTGTGGGCTGGTCATGGGGAACTGCGATCATGGCCGGGTACACGATGAGTAACAACGACAAAGTCAACAAGCTGGTGCTGTATGCCCCGCTGTGGCATCTCAAGGCCCCGCCGCCGTTCAGCGGCGCTGGCGCGTATCGCACCGCTTCCCGTGATGTTGTGCGCCAACGTGGCATTCGCGGAATTCCGCCGCAGGCAGTCGAGGAAGTCAGTCCGACCGCGTGGTTCGACGCCTGGTGGCTGGCCACGCTCGCGACCGATCCCGTGGGCGCCAAGCAGAACCCGCCGGTAGTGCGCGCGCCCAATGGCGTGCTCAAGGACATCGCCGACTATTGGGGCGCCGGCAAGGCGACGTGGGAGCCGGAGATGATTCGCGTTCCGACGCTGCTGATCCTGGCAGAGTGGGACCAGGACACGCCGCTCTACATGGCGCAAGAGGTGTTCGCCAAGCTCGTCAACACGCCCTACAAGCGCCATGTGGTGATCGGCGAGGGCACCCATACGGTCGCCCTCGAGAAGAACCGTGTGCAACTGATCAACCAGGTGCAGAGCTTTCTTGACGAGTAGCGGCGGCATGGAGCCGCAACGAGATGGGCGAAAGGTCACGGCGGCGAGGGCTTTTGGCCCATCAGCCGATCCACTAAGATCGTGTCAGAAACTTTGCCAGAGCCTTGGAGGACAGCAGATATGAAGAGCTTTCTCATGGGAACGGCCGCGCTCGTTGCGCTCGGCGTGGCGCCTGCCTGGGCCCAACAGTCCGTGAAGATCGGCTTCGTCAGCACGTTCAGCGGGCCGACCGCGGTGATCGGCAACGACATGCGCAACTCCTTCGAGCTCGCGCTTGACCATCTCGGCCGCAAGATGGGCGGCAAGCCGGTCGAGGTGATCTACGAGGACGATCAACAGAAGCCCGAAGTCGGCGTGCAGAAGTCCCAGAAGTTGGTGGAGTCCGACAAGGTCGATTTCGTCGTCGGCTACATCTGGTCGAACGTGCTGCTCGCTTCGCTCAAGCCGGTGGTGGACTCGCAGACCTTTCTGATCAGCGCCAATGCCGGCCCCTCGCAGATCGCCGGCGAGCAGTGCTCGCCCTATTTCTTCTCGACCTCGTGGCAGAACGACCAGACGCCGCAGGCCATGGGCACCTACATGACGCAGAAGGGCGTGAAGACCGCCTTCCTGATCGGCCCGAACTATGCCGCCGGCAAGGACATGCTCACCGGCGTGCGCACCACGTTCAAGGGCCAGATCATCGGCGAGGAATTGACCAAGTGGCCCGATCAGCTCGATTTCTCCACCGAGCTGTCGAAGGTGCGCGCGGCCAAGCCGGAGGCCGTGTTCGTGTTCTATCCGGGAGCGGCCGGGGTCCAGTTCCTCACCCAGTATGCCCAGTCCGGGCTCAAGGGCCAGATCCCGCTCTATACCGCGTTCACGGTCGACGCGATCACGCTGCCGCTGCAGAAGGATCTCGCGCTTGGCGTGCCGGGTGCCCAGCAATGGGTCAACGACCTGCCGAACGACGCCAACAAGAAATTCGTCGCCGACTTCCGGTCCAAGCACAAGAACTATCCGTCATTCTACGGCGCGCAGTCCTATGACGCGGCGAATTTCGTCAACAGCGCGGTCGTGGCGGTCAAGGGTGATCTCACCAAGAAGGACGCCATGCGGGCCGAGATGCGCAAGGCCAACTACGCGTCGGTGCGCGGTCCCTACAAATACGGCAACAACCACTTCCCGATCCAGAATTTCTATTTGCAGGATGTGGTGAAGGACGCGCAAGGCAACCTCACCCTCAAGACCGTTGCCA
This sequence comes from Allostellaceae bacterium, assembly GCA_035634495.1. Taxonomy (GTDB): domain Bacteria; phylum Pseudomonadota; class Alphaproteobacteria; order ATCC43930; family CGMCC-115725; genus AP-15. The sequence goes on along the minus strand of DASQCY010000602.1, from coordinate 759 downwards.
CGATCGTCAAGGACAGCCAGGATCAGTTTCACGACAAGTGCCCGATGAAGTGGTGAGGCCGGGCGACGGAAGGACGGACGGCAGAGGCGCAAAAGACGGAAAGGTAACGGCCGAAACCGTCGGTCTGTCGTCCGTCATCCAAATCCAATGCTGTTGTTTATCGAACAGTGCCTGAACGGTCTGCAGTTCGGGCTGCTGTTGTTCCTGCTCGCGGCCGGGCTCACGCTCGTGTTCGGCATCATGGATTTGGTGAACCTCGCCCACGGCTCGCTCTACATGCTGGGGGCGTATTTCGCTGCCACCTTTGCCGCCTGGACGGACAGTTTCGTCATCGCGGCGCTGCTGGCGCTCGGTGCCACGCTCCTGGTCGGGATGGCGCTCGAGGTCGTCGCGCTGCGCCGCCTCTACGGCCGCGATCACCTCGACCATGTGCTCGGCACGTTCGGCTTGATTCTCTTCTTCAACGAACTGGTGCGGATCATTTGGGGGCCGGCGGGATTGAGCCTGCCGCTGCCGATGTGGCTCATTTACCCCGTTGAAATTCTGCCGGGCCTTTTTTACCCGACCTATCGCATCGCCATCATCCTGACCGCGCTGTTGGTCGCGCTGTTTCTCTACGTCTTGGTGATGCGCACCCGGCTCGGCATGCTGATCCGCGCGGGCGCTTCCAACCGCGAGATGACCGGCGCGCTCGGCGTCAACATCAACCTGCTCTACACCCTGGTCTTCGGTCTCGGCGCGGCGCTCGCGGGGCTTGCC
>DASQCY010000601.1:0-3911 GCA_035634495.1 Allostellaceae bacterium | reverse complement strand
TCACCGCGCAGCTCGCTGTAGGCGAATGGGTCCTCGCCATCGCCGTCCTCGGCGGCGCGGGTGCCGAATGGATCGCGCATCGTCTGATCGCGGCCGGCCTCTTCTCGCGCGAGGCGCGCCTGCTCGATCACGTCATCGGCGGAGCGTGCGGCCGACCGGAGATTGGCGATGCCCGGCCGCAGCACCAGCTTCTGCTCTTCGGGCAGCGGGTCGTACCAGCGCCGCAGGGCCGCCATGCCGCCCTCTGCCGCGTCAAAGGCCTGCTTGCGCAGATGCTCGGCCGCGGGATTGATCGGCGAGCCGCCGGCCACCCACTGGCCGATCAGCCGCCCGGTCTCAATCGAGAGCTTCTCGCCGAGAAACAGATGGCGCAAACCGTCTGGGCATTTGACCCGGGCGGGGTCGGTTTCGTAGTCGCCATGCAAGGTCATCGGCAGCACGATCGTCATGTCGAACTTCAGCCGCTTGTCCTGGATCGGCTCCCAATCCTGGTAGATCCATTCCTCGACCTCGCGGTTGTTCTTCCACACCGTCTCGATCTTGATCGGCTGCTTGGCGCGACTGCAGAGGATCAATGGGATGCGCGTCGTCAGCAGCACGCTGACCATGCGGTTGTAGTCGCGCTTTGGCTTTGACCACTTGGCGAGCCCTCGGCGGCCATTCAGTTCGTTTTGCTCGGCCTGGTCGAGCACACCACCAAACCCCTCCCACACATGGCTGAACGAGTCGATTATCAGCGCGTGCACGCCATACGCCATGAACAGTTCAATGCCCTGCAGGTAGCGGCCGGGCTCGAACGGGCGGGTCAACTCGCCGACCTTGAAGCCACCCGGGATGAGTTCGGCGAAGATGCGGGCGCGCCCCTCGGTGTCCATGCAGCCGACCACACCCTTGCCGGGGCCGGCGAGCGCGTCAGCGATGCCGCGCGCCAGATAGAGGCCGGTCAGTGTCTTGCCGCACTCGCTCGGGCCAAACAGTTGAATGATCAGATGGACGCCGGCGCGGCTGGCGTCGGCGATCTCAAAGATCGGGCCGTCGCTGCCCGGCAGGTCGTCGGTGCCGCGGGCCATCGCTTACACCTGCACCAGCGCCAGCGAGGGCTGCTGGGACTGGCGCTCGGGAGCGGGCTGGCCGACCACGGTGCCGTCCTCGATGATGATGCCGGTCGTGGCGTTGTCGTCGGTGACCTCGACAAAGACCTGGAGGTCGTGCTCTTCGGCCAGGTCCTCCAGCACCTGCCGTGAGTCCTTGTCGAGCAATGAGCCGTCGCGCACCAACAGCACGCGCAATTTGGGTTTGGCGGCAATCGCCACCATCGCCCCGGCCTTGATCTTCTCGGCTTGGCTGCACTGGTCGAACGGGATGCCCTGCAAGGTCACATCGCCATCGTCCACAGCCATGCCGTCGACCGGCATCTTGGCATTGGCGATCGCCTCAGCCATTTGCGCTTTGCGCTCGGCGATCGCATCGCTGAGGGCCTGCGAACGCGCCTCTAGTGCCGTGGCTTCGGCTTCGAGCGTCTCGCGCCGGGTCTTGGCTTCGAGAAAGGCGTTGGTCGTGCGGGCGGCCTCCAGCTCGGCGGACATGCCGCGGGTGTCGACCGGCTCGGGCAGCGGCTCGGCATCGGTCAGGCTGCGCTCCAGCTCGGCCGCGGTCGTCTCCAAGCTTTCGGCCTCGGCCTCCAGCTCGGCGGTCTCGCGGCGCAATTGCTCGATCCGCTCGCGCTTGCTCCTGGCGTTCTGCCGGTTGCCGGCGACCTCGCTCGCGACCTGCTGCCGGCGCGCCTTGCGGCGCTCTAAGAGCGCGTTGGCATCGCCAGCCTGTTGCCACCTTTCGGTCAGCGCGGTGATATCGATCGGTGCCGATGGCAGATCCTCGGGGTAGTGGATCCCGGAAGCCTGCCCGCGCACAAGGCGGGCGTCGCGGTTGAACCCGGTCCGCTTCTCGTAGTCCGCGGCGTTCTTCCCATCGAGCGCGTCGAGATCGACCTCGTAGTGGATCATCGGGCGCACCGTCTGCAGCCGCTGGGCGCCCTTCATGCGGGCGAATTCGCCGACGTCGAGCGCCACCGCGGTGTAGACCTCGTCCAGCATGTGCTGCGGCGAGCGGAACCGCGCACCCGAGGCGGCCTCAAGGGTCAGGTTCGATCCGGCCGCGGTGAAGCGACGGTAGACGATGACTTCGCCGCAATCGCACTCGATGCGCCCGACCTCGGCACCGCGGCGGAGCGGTTGCTTGGGCAGGCTATCGCGGCCGCAAAAGACGTATTGGATCGAGTCGAGCACCGACGACTTGCCGGCGCCGTTTTTGCCGCGGATCTCGATGATGCCCTTCTCTATCGGGACGATCTCGACGACGCGTATTCGTTTGACGTTTTCAATGATCAACTTTTTGATCTTCATGGCTCATAACTTCTCGGCTGGTGATTTGACGATTTTCATTGCGATACCTCGGATGATAAGCGCGGTAGCTGGTCGACAGAGACTTGCGCAGCTCTTCGATCATCCGCACCCGGACTTCGTCCGTAGTATCCCCCTCTTCGACCGTCATGGTCAGACCGGCTTCGAGTTTTAGACTTTCGTACCGCGGTAGGCCCGCCGGCTCGCCGCTGAAGGTGCGGCTGACGAAGAGCGTCATCTCCTTGATCTTCATGGCAGGTACTCCCGATTGCTCGGGGCCTGCAGCCGGGCGGCGAGGCGATAGCGCAGCTGCACCCGCTCAAGCTCGGCGAGCGACCGGGGTATCGGGATCTCACGGCGCTCGGCGCGGTCCTGCAGATCCCACAGCGCGTATTTTGGGATGCGGATGTCGAAGGCTTTGGGCTGCCATACCCCGGCCGGGCGGTAGCTCGGCCACTGGCCGCGTTCCAGACACTCGGCAAACTTTGCGCGGGCCGACAGATTGAGCGACCGGCCCCATTCGATATCCTCCTCGGGGTATTTCATGACGCTGACGCAGTAGGGTGGTTCCTTCTCGACGACCACGAACCAGTAGGCTTTGGGGAGCGTGCCGGTGCAGATCTCGACACCATCGAGATACCAAGCCGCCCGCTGGTGGTAGCCCATGTCCCAGGCGTGGCGCTCGAAGTCGCGCGGATTGGCCGTTACCGCACTCTTGACGTCGCGCAGGTCAATCAGGTTGTGCGGCAGATGGTCGACCCGCAGCTTGCACGGAAAGCCAAACTCCGGGTCGGTCCAGGTCATGACGACCTCGGTGTCGCCGCCGTCGCGAAAGTGGCGGGCGATCGGATCGGCGAGGATCGCCGCGGCCATTGCCTCGACGAGTGCGACCTCCTTGGTCAGCAGTGGCGTCAACCCGTGCGCATAGGCGCGCTCGCGTGCCGCTTTGGCGCGGTCGGTCCGGTAGCTGCCGGCGTCGATGACCTGCGTCTGGTCGTCAAACTTCTCGGGTTCGAGCACCAGCGCGTGCACCGCTTCGCCGATGTCAAAGTGATTGGCCTGCTCCGCCGGTGCGGCGTCGACGTTAAAGGGCGATGTGTGCCAGTATTTGGCGGGGCACTGGCGCTCGATGGTGTGCGCGCCCGAAGCGTTCAACGCCTTGATGGCGTGGTACTCGGCGCGTGACAGGTCTCGGATGATGTTTGCAGTCATAACGGCTCCCTGGTGGCGGGGGCCGTAAACAGCCGAACAAGCCGAGAGCGGTCATGCCCGGCTGTGGAGTTATTCGTGCGCGCGAGCGCCTTAGATCCTCGCACCCCCACCGCAGAGGACTGCGGTGGGGGACATACCGCACACGCACCCGCGCGGCAACGGCAACTGCTCTCGTCGACGTGTTCGGAGTTTACGACTCCACTGACGATTGTACCGGGAACCGGTGCAATTGGCAAGCATTGCGCGGTCAGTGACCGTGCAGCAAACCCCACATATAGGTGACGAAATTGCCAAGGCTCA
>DASQCY010000600.1:0-10458 GCA_035634495.1 Allostellaceae bacterium | reverse complement strand
GGAGGAGGCGCTCGACCGCCTCGTCGAGTTCGCCGGCTGCCACGACCGCATCGACGAGACCCCAGGCGAGCGCCTCGCCGGCGCCGATCGTCTCGCCGGTCAACAATAGCCGGCGCGCACGGCCCTGACCGATCAGCCCCGGCAGCAATGCCGCTTCGACGACAGAGGGGATGCCGATCTTGACCTCCGGCATGCCGAAGACCGAGCGTTCGCTCGCGACCCTGAGATCGCAGGCGCAGGCGAGCTCGAGCCCGGCGCCGAGCGCATAGCCGTCGATCCGGGCGATGACCGGGATGGGGAGGCGGCGGAATGCGTCGCAGCATTGATGCACCAAGGTGATAAAGCTGCGCGCGCTCGCGTGGTCGAGGGCGGCGATCTCACCGATATCGGCGCCGCCGATAAAGGCGCGCTCACCGGCGCCGCTCACCACCGCGAGCCGCAGCCGGGGGTCCACGGAAAGGCCGCCGACGGTCTCGACGATCTCGGCCATCAATGCCCGGTTCAGGCTGTTCAGCTTGCCGGCGTTATCGATCGTCAGATGCGCGATGCAGCCCCCTTCGGGGCATTCCTCACGGCGAACCAGGACACCCACTGGTCGAAGTCTCCAGCAACACCTCGCGAGTGATACTCGCGCCTACCGACAAAGCCAATGGAGGTTTCGTTAGGGCTCGGGCATAGTGAGGTTCCGTTGCGAGGAAGCCGCCCATGGACACGATCGAGAATGTGGAAGAACTGCGCGAAAGCTATGGTGCGCCGAGCGAACGCTCTTTGAAAAAGCAGCTGAGCCGGCTCGACACGCATTGCCGCGATTTCATCGCCCGCTCACCGTTCCTGGTCATCGCGTCAGCCGATCCGTCGGGCCGGTGCGACGCCTCGCCGAAGGGTGACGCGCCGGGCTTCGTTCAAGTGATCGACGACACTACTTTGCTGATCCCTGACCGGCTCGGCAACAACCGGGTCGACACGTTGGCGAACCTGCTCGCGCGGCCGGGTATCGGGCTGATCTTCTTTGTCCCGGGGATCAACGAGACCCTGCGGGTCAACGGCAAGTCGCTGATCACCACCGATCCCGCCTTGCTCGAACCTCTCGCAGTCAACGGCAAGGTTCCGCGCAGCGCCATTCTGGTAACCGCCGAAGAAATCTACTTTCACTGCGGCAAGGCGCTGATCCGCTCGGATCTATGGAACCCGGACAAGCAGGTCCGCCGCTCGGACTTTCCGTCCCTAGGCCGCATCCTCGCGGATCAGATCGGCGGCATCAGCGTCGAGGAGTCGGAACGGTACACGGCTGAGAGCTACAAGACGCGCCTCTATTAAGGCGGTACAACCGCCAGAAGCGCGATCCAACCACTTCTAGGCGGATCGCGCGCCAATCACCTCTGGCCGCTGGGAAACCAATTTGGCGTCAAGATCATCGAGCAGCGGCTTGGCCTCTGCCAGGCTCTTGCTGATCGCCGACCCGGCGACCGGGGTCAGCGCGACGGCCTTATGCCTTTTTATCGTTTGTTCGGTAAAGAAGCCCCAACGGATCAAGTTGTCGACACGCTCCTTGATTGCGAGATGCCCGAGCCGCAACGCGTCCCACATTCTGCTGTTGATCTCGTCGATGACCAGAGCGGGCGAGTTGGCATCGTCATTCCCGAACGGGCTCGCCCACCACAGCAGCATTACGATCGCCCAATACTGGTAGGTCACCAAATGGTCCATAGCATCGTTAACATGGGCCGGTGTCAGCCCCTTTTGTCTGACCACGAATTCGCAGGTTTCCCGCCATTTCTGTTCGTAGGCCCCGAAGAAACCGAAGATTGCCGCGATCGCAGCATCGTTGTACTCCGTCCTCGGCATGCGCCGACGTTCCCGATCATCCAAGGCGGCCCGCACCGCATCGGTTGTATCTTTTCCGTGACGATCGAAGCACTCGTATAATTTGCCGGTGGCGCTGATCAGGCAAGCGGGGGAGGCAGCACACGGCCGGTTAGCCTCATCGGTAACCCGGATAAAGCCGTCCCTCTCGCAGTCTTTTACTCTCTCGATGCAAGTCCTGATGTCCGTCCCGTAGAAGCCATAGAGGGTACGATGGATGGATCTGCACGAGACACCTCCGGCCTGGCCGGTTCGCGCCGAAAAGATGACGTGCCAGTGCGCCCGTTTGTTCAATCCCGGGAAATGGTTTTGCCAGATCCTATGGTATTCGCACAAGAACCGAGCGACGACGCGATCGGCGTAACCAGCACTCATCCAAAATCACCGTGCTCGCAGCCCTTCCCTCCCAAAAGATCGTAATCGATTTAACCATCGCATAAAAGAGAACGTTTCGGGATTTTGCGACAAAATTCCACGTGCTCTCTGATGCAGCCCACCCGACGGGCTTCCGCGGAAGCTCCTCGCGTCGGCGATCTTTACGTCGGAGGTGTGCCCGGCGAGGGTCGGTGTGGCCATCTGTCAAGAACCGCTTCGGGGGGATCAGATGACCGTGACGGCCGATGTCAAAGCGGGCTACAGCGAAACACTCGGCGCGGTGATGAAAATCGGTGCTCGAGATTATTCCGGCCGGTGCGGGGCCAATCTTGAGGACGGGACGCCTCACGGCGGAACGCCGATCCGTAAAATATCTGACGCCGGCGACCGCATTTGAGCAGCTGTCTGGCGGCCGGGGCGGATTGCTTCGATCGGATTAGTTTGCGCGACCCGCCGACGATCGCGCGGCTGGTGAAGGCGCTGTCAGCGCCTATCGACATTTATGTCCGAGCCGGGCTACCGGGTGGGGTGGAGCTCGAAGCGCTCGGCGTTGCGCGCGCGAGCACGGCCACCGCCGTGTAGTTAATGGTAATGGCGACGACGCGCCAAGTCGCCGAGGAGCTGCGGAGGACTGACAGGCTCGACACCCTCGCCCCGGCAAATGACGCAGGCGGACGCGCAGCGCTTGCCACATCCTGATCAGCCACTCAGCTCGCGGCACTCACCGCCTTGCGCAGAATTACGAGATGCCGGCCCTCCGGCTTGACCTCGGCGGAGAAGCTGAAATCGTTGTACCAACCGATGAATTCAAATCGTCCGCTCAGTTTGACGAGGCACAGAAACTCCTGCGGGAAGAAGACCTTCGCCGGGACCCGTCCTTCCATGATTATGTCCTTCCCGTGATCGTTGACGGTGAAGGTCAGCCATTCATTGTAGATTTGCGCAACCGGGTCGAGGATCTCAGCGCGATAGCGGGTATGAACCCGCACACCGCCTCTTTGCCGGATCCAGCTTCTCTTGTAGTCGTGGAAGATGCGAAACCAGACAAAGCTGTCCAACAGGTAGAGACCGCCCGGAGCGAGCAGGTCGGCGACACGGTCGAGGTGATCGAGGAACTCTCGGTTCGATCGGACATAGAGCGACCCCAGCAGCACATAGGCCAAGTCAAACGGGCCGAGACCGCGATCGAGGTGGCGCATGTCACCGAGAACAAAGGACGCGTCTATGCCCTTGCGGCGCGCCTTGTCGCGGCCGTATTTGATCATGGCGGGACTGAGGTCGAGCCCGCAATAGGCATAGCCCCGTCTGTGCCATTCCTCCAGATAAGGAGCGGTTCCGGCTCCGAGCTCGAAGACCCTATGAACTTTCGCCTTCGAGAATTTGGCGATCACTGCCTCGAAAAAATTGAGTTCGCGAGCGGGATCGTCGGGGGCTAAAGCGATTTCGTAATAGTTGGGATGTTGATACGCCTCCATGGCGCCATTCAGGCGCGGTCGCCGAACCGCCCACGGTCGTGCAGCGCGGCGAAATCGAGCTCGGGGCCGAACGGGATGATCCCGCTCGGGTTGAGATTTCGCATGCCGCCGTAATAGCCGAGCTTGATCCCAGGCATGTCGACTGTCTCGGCGACACCGGGCAACTGGTAGATCTCGCGCAAATAGTTCGACAGGTTGTGATAATCGGCGATGCGCCGCAAATTGCACTTGAAATGGCTGTAATAGACTGCGTCGAACCGGACCAGGGTCGGAAACAAACGCAGATCGGCCTCGGTGAAGCAGTCACCGACCAGATAGCGCCGATGACCGAGCCGCTGCTCGATTTCGTCGAGGGCCGCGAACAGCCTGCGGAAGCTCACCTCGTAAGCCTGCTGGCTCTTGGCAAAACCGCAGCGATAAACCCCATCGTTGATCGTCTCATAAATAAAAGTGTTGATCGGATCGATCGCGCTGCGCAGCACATTGGGGTAGAGATCGACCGTCGTATTGCCGAAGTCGTCGAACTCCGAGTTCAACATGCGGATGATCTCCGAGGATTCATTATTGACGATTGTGCGCGTCTTGCGATCCCATAACACGGGGACGGTGGCCCGACCGGTAAAGTCGGGACGGGCCGCGCTATAGACCTGATGAACGTGGAAGATGCCGTCGATCGGTCCAAGGTCATCAAGGCCGTGCGAATAGGCCCAGCCCTGCTCCTTCGGCAAATCCGACTGCAGGATCTCGATCGCATCCGCAAGCCCTTTGAGCCTGCGCATCAGCACCGTGCGGTGCGCCCAGGGGCAAGACGGCGCGGTGACCAGGACATAGCGGCCGGCCTCAGCTTTAAAGCCGGACGAGCCGTCGCGGGTTACGCGGTCGCGGAACCCCGACTGGGGACGCACAAAGCTCCCGTCCCCGCTCGCCATCGGTGGGTCTTCCTGGTGCCAGGCGCCGTTCACGAGCATGCCCATCCTCGGTCTCCAGTCTTGAGTGAAGCTACAGCGTGTTCACGCGTCGCCGGGACAAGCCCTCAAGTGAGGACTCGGTGCCGATGCGGTTCCGCCCGCCCGGCGAAAGGGTTTGGTCGTTGCGGATGGCCATATTAGCCTGACGCACCGTTGGGAGGGAACCGTGCCGATGGCGACATCAGCAAAGACGGGGTTGCGCGCGGCGGCTGGGCAAACCGCAGAGGCCTTGCGCCTCGCAGATATTCGCCAGGGTAAGCATTGGCGGCGCTGGGGGCCGTACCTTAGTGAGCGTCAGTGGGGAACGGTGCGCGAGGATTACAGCGAGCATGGCGACGCTTGGGAATATTTTCCGCACGACCATGCGCGCAGCCGCGCCTATCGCTGGGGCGAGGACGGGATCGGCGGGTTTGGCGATGATCGGCTGCTGCTGTGTCTCGGTCTCGCCCTGTGGAACGGCCGCGACCCCATCTTGAAGGAGCGGCTGTTTGGGCTGACCAATGCCGAGGGCAACCACGGCGAAGACGTCAAGGAACTCTACTACTACCTCGACGGCACGCCAACCCATTCTTACATGCGTATGCTCTACAAATACCCGCAGGCGGCATTTCCCTACGCACGACTTGTCGAAGAGAACCGGCGTCGCGGCCGGGGAGACCCCGAATTCGAGCTGATCGACACCGGTGTGTTTTCGGAAAACCGCTATTTCGATGTCGAGATCGAATACGCAAAAGCCGATGTCGACGACATCCTGAAGCGGGTGACGATCTACAATCGCGCGTCCGAAGCGGCCACGTTGCACGTACTACCGCAGCTCTGGGCGCGCAACACTTGGTCGTGGAAATCCGATTCGATGCGACCGCAGCTCGTTGCACGCGAGGATAATTCGATCTCGGTCGATCGCCCGGGGCTCCCGCCGCTGCGGCTCTTCTGTGACGGCCGGCCGGAATTCTTGTTTTGTGAAAATGACACGAACATAAGACGGTTGTGCGGGATCGATGCACCGGGCCACCATTTCAAGGACGGCATCAACGATTATATCGTAAATAGCGACACCGCGGCCGTGAAACCGGATCGTCGGGGCACCAAAGTCGCGGCGCATCATCTGCTCAGGTTGCTTGCGGGAGAAAGCCGCCGATTACGTACCCGGCTGACCCTTGCTGACCACGCTTCTGGGCTCGACGATTTCGACCGCGTATTGGATCAGCGCCGAGCTGAAGCCGACGAATTCTATGCGGAGCTGCAGCAGGACATCGCCGATCCCGACGCCCGACTGGTGCAGCGCCAGGCGCTGGCCGGCATGCTCTGGTCAAAGCAGTTCTACTACATCGACATTCCCGAATGGCTGAATGGTGATCCGCTGCTGCCCCCGCCGCCAGCAGCGCGGCGGCACGGACGCAATTCCGACTGGTTGCATCTGAACAATGCCGACATCATCGTAATGCCGGATAAGTGGGAATACCCATGGTATGCCGCCTGGGACCTGGCGTTTCACGCCGTCACCCTGGCACTGATCGATCCGAGCTTCGCCAAGAATCAGCTGCTGCTGCTGACACGCGATTGGTATATGCACCCCAATGGCCAGCTGCCCGCTTATGAATGGGCATTCGGCGACGTCAATCCGCCGGTGCATGCCTGGGCGGCGTGGCGTGTCTATGAGATCGACCGGGAGCACCGCGGCGGCGAGGGCGACTGGGATTTTCTCGAACGTGTCTTCCACAAGCTAATGCTCAATTTCACCTGGTGGGTCAACCGCAAGGATGTCGAGGGCAGAAATATTTTCCAAGGCGGGTTTCTGGGGCTCGACAATATCGGCATATTCGACCGGAACGAAGCGCTGCCGAGCGGCGGTCACATCAACCAGGCCGACGGCACGGCATGGATGGCGATGTACACGCTCAACCTGATGCGCATTGCGCTTGAGCTGGCGCTCAAGGACCACGTGTATGAAGATATCGCCTCCAAGTTTTTCGAGCATTTTCTCTATATTGCCGAAGCCATGACCAATATCGGCGGTGACGGGATTGGCTTGTGGGACGAGGAGGACGAATTTTATTACGATGTCGTGCATCTCCCCAACGGAGAGCGAATTCCATCGCGGGTGCGCTCGATGGTCGGGCTGATACCGCTCTTTGCCGTCGAGGTCCTCGATGCTTCGGTCTTCACTCGACTGCGGAGATTCAGCGCCCGAGCGCATTGGTTTCTCGAACACCGTCCGCATCTCGCACGGCTGGTGTCGCGGTGGCATGACGCAAGTACCGGTGAGCGGCACCTGCTGTCATTGCTGCGTGGCCACCGCATGAAGCGCCTGCTGAGCCGGATGCTCGACGAGACGGCATTCCTATCGGACTTTGGGGTTCGTTCGCTCTCCAAATTTTATCAAGAAAATCCGTACGTGTTGGAACGTCCCGGCCACCGGCTCGAGGTCCGCTACGTCCCGGGGGAATCGGACACGGGCATGTTCGGCGGCAACTCCAATTGGCGCGGCCCGATCTGGACGCCGATGAATTTTCTGATCATCGAATCTTTGCAACGGTTCCACAGTTATTACGGTGACGACTTCAAGGTTGAATGTCCGGTCGGGTCGGGCAGACTGCATCACCTCGGCGAAGTGGCTGCCGAGCTCTCCCGGCGTCTGTGCCGGATCTTTCTACGCAACGAGGAGGGCCGCCGGCCGGTCTTCGGCATTTCGCGCCTAGAGCAGGAAGATCCCGACTTCCGCGACAATGTGCTGTTTTATGAGTATTTTCACGGCGACACCGGCCGCGGCCTTGGTGCCTCGCATCAAACCGGCTGGACTGGCCTGATCGCACTGCTGCTGCATTCGTCCAGCCCATCCGGCGCGGCGCAGAACGCGGCGCAAACGCCGGCAACCGCTGACCTCGTCGCGGTTGATGTGCAGTAAATACGACGACAAGCAGCGTCTCACGAAATTACGATAATGAGACGGTTCGGGCCGAACATCCACATTTAGGCTGGTTCTCGGGTCATTCCCCGCGCCTTCCTATGACGGATACTGGTTTCAGCCATATAATTGCTATCTTGTCAACAACAGGAGCGCACGCCCGCTGTGCTCACACTCTGTTGAACCCCACGGTCGGAGCTCTGATGTAGCCTAATGGCATGATCAAGAACTTCGTGCTTTTCCTTTCGCTCTGCCTGACGATTGGCATCGCGGCCGCCCGGGCGGGTGAGCGGCCGGTTTTGGTCGAGCTCTTCACCTCCGAGGGTTGCTCGTCCTGTCCGCCGGCCGACGCGCTGCTTGCCGAGCTCGCGAGCCGTCCCGATGTGCTGGCACTGTCGTTCCATGTCGATTACTGGGACCGGCTCGGTTGGAAGGATCCATTTTCCAGCCACGAGGCGACCCAACGCCAAGAGCGGTACGCTACACTTCTCGATCTTGCTACCGTCTACACGCCGCAGATCGTCGTCGACGGCGGGTGGCAGGCAGTCGGCTCCGATCGTGCCGATGTCGAGCATGCGCTCGACCTCGCGCGACGTGACCGCCAGGAAGTACCGATCACGCTCGGTCTCGCTCAGGGTCAAGCGCAGATCAAGCTGGGTCCGGGTAGTGGCGCTGCGGCGGCCTCGGTCCTGCTGATCGGCTTCGATCGCCGTCACGTCACCGCGGTGAAGCGCGGCGAGAATGCCGGGCGGACCCTCCCGCATGTCGATGTCGTGCGCGGCGTCGAAGAGATCGCGCGGTACAGCGGCACCGCGGGCGCGATCGCCGCGCCGATCCGCTGGAATTGCGACCGGATCGCGGTAGTCCTCCAGGCAACGGACGGCCGGGTTCTCGGTGTCGCGGTGAGCGACGCGGAACCGCTTTAACCGCCGCATTTGCGGGTAATGGCGAATTTTCTCGCGGCGCTGATCGGTCACGTGAAGGGTGGGTTGTCTTACGTATTGCTCGGCGCGATGTACCTGGTGTCAGGAATTTCGGGATCCAAGGCGGCCGATATCGCTGCGGTCGCACCGATCCTGTTCCAGGAGATGCGGCGCCGCGGCGCCCATCCGGGAGAGCTCGCCTCGCTGCTCGCCACGTCGAGCGCAATGTCCGAGACGATACCGCCGAGCCTGGTGCTGATCACGATCGGCTCGGTCACCAATATATCGATCGTCGCGCTGTTCACCGGCGGTCTGCTGCCAGCGTTCGTGGCCGCACTCGGCCTCGTCGTCGTCGCCTGGTTTCTCGCGCGCAGTGATGACACCGGCGCGGGCACCCGGGCGCCGGTGATGCTGATGGCGCGCACCTTCGTGATCGCGGTCCTCGGTCTTAACCTGCCATTCGTGATTCGCGCCGCGGTCATCGGCGGGTCGCCACCGCGACCGAGGTCTCGACCGTCGGCGTCGTCTATACCGCTCTGCTTGGGCTACTGGTCTACCGCCAGTTCGACTGGCGTCGTATCTATCCGATCCTCGTCGACACGATCTCGCTGACCGGTGCGGTCATGCTGATCATCGGCACTGCCACAGCGATGGCCTGGGCATTGACCTAATCAGGGTTCTCCCAGTGGCTCGTCTCGGTGACAGCTGGGGTGCCGGGCGGGACCGCAGGGTTTCTCGCGATCGCGATCATTGCTTTCATCATCCTGGGCAGCGTCCTCGAAGGGCTGCCGGCTATCGTCCTTTTTTGGCCCATTGCTGTTTCCGGTGGCAAAGGCGATGGGCGTCCACGAGGTGCACTATGCGATGATTGTGATCCTGGCGATGGGGATCGGTCTGTTCGCCCCGCCTTTTGGAGTGGTTTGTTATGGCGCTTGCGCGATCGGCCGCGTCTCCCCGGATGACGCATTGTGGCGGATCTGGCCGTACATCGGCGCGCTCGTCATCGCCCTCGCGATCGTTGCGGGTATCCCCTGGATCTCGATCGGGTTTCTCTGATCGAGCACACGCGCGATCGCCGACGACGGTCGCTCAGAAACAATGCCTCGAGACCAACTCGAACCAGCCGATCACTAGCCCTGCTGTGCAGAAAATGATCCCGAGCGCTGCGCGCGCCAGGTCGCCCCGCGTTGGTATCAGGTCAAGTCGCGCATGGATCGCGCGCAGCTGTTCTTCGATGAGGGCGAGATCGGTGCGCGGCTGGTTAGCAGTCCGCAGGTATACGATTTTGGACATGCTGGAATGCTATCGAAAGCTGGTTAATAATCGGTTACGGAGGAGGTTGGTCGCGCCAATCCCACGGTTCTGTAAGCTACCGTCACTGCGCCGTTGTCGCCGCCTTCGCCAATGGATGGGATAGACCAACGCGTTGGCGCGACAACGCCAACACCTTGCCGGGCAATATGACGGGCGGCTTGCGGCCGCCGACGATCAGGGTGCCGGGACCATTGACCAGCATCTCGCCCGTGCCTATCGGGGCGGGTGAGGTCCCTCGCGGGGCAATCAGCAGGTCTTGGAGCCCGTCATTGTCGAGGTCCCAATTGCGCACCGGGCCGGTGTCGAGATGAATGAAGCCGGAATGCAGGTACCAGCCGACCCCGCCGCGCCGCATCACGCGCGCTGCGACCATCGCGTCGGCAAGCCTGCTGGGAAACCGCACATCGAGCGCGCGGCCGTAAAGATGCTGGCTGTTCTCGGCAACACCGAAGCTCGTGCGGGCCAATATCGCGTTCGTTTCGAGCGAGCGAAAGGCCGACAACACGATCGCACTCGTCTGGCCCGTAGCGGCCATGACATTGGCGAGAAAATCGATCACGCCGACATTGATGCTGGTCATCCTACCGGAATGCTGGTCGCGCAAGAAGACGCACAACTCGTCCATCACTCGCGCG
>DASQCY010000599.1:0-3269 GCA_035634495.1 Allostellaceae bacterium | reverse complement strand
CAATGGTGCACGAACCCAACAGACGCGCGGTTTTGCTCGCCGCTGGCGCGGCTGCGGCCGCAAGCGCACTACCTGCGAGCCCTTCCACAGCCCTCGATAATCCGGCGGGGCCCGTCTACCGCACCGCTGGCGACCTCGTCACGGCTCTTGCGAAGCGGGAGATTTCTGCCCGCGAGTTGCTCGATTTCGCGATTGCCCGGATCGAGGCGCTCGATGCGAAGTTAAATGCGGTCGTCGTCCGCGATTTTGACCGTGCGCGAGCGGCAGCCGATGCCGCCGACACCGCCTTGGCGCGCGGCGAACGCCGCCCGCTGCTCGGTGTGCCGATGACCGTAAAAGAGCAGTTCAATGTCGCCGGGCTGCCGACAACCTGGGGCGATCCCAAGTTCAAGGACTGGCGTCCCGACGCTGACGCGCTCGCGGTAGCCCGCCTGAAAGCTGCAGGAGCGATCATCATCGGCAAGACCAACGTGCCGCTCCGGCTCACCGACTGGCAGAGCTATAACGAGGTTTACGGGACGACCAACAATCCGTGGGATTTAGGCCGCACCCCGGGCGGCTCGTCGGGTGGTGCGGCTGCGGCGCTCGCCGCCGGCTTCGTGCCGCTGGAGCTAGGCTCGGACATCGGCGGCTCATTGCGGGCGCCGGCCCATTTTTGCGGCGTCTTTGCCCACAAGCCGAGCCTCGACCTGGTGCCGCAGCGTGGCGCGGGCCCGCCGCAGACCCCCGCCATACCCGTGCGCGGCGATATGGCGGTGGCGGGGCCGATGGCCCGCAGCGCTGCCGATCTCGCCCTCGAGCTCGAGGTGCTGGCCGGACCGGACGAACTGTCTGACGGGATCGGCTACAAGCTGGCGTTGCCGCCGCCGCGCCACGAGAAGATGGAAGATTTTCGGGTTCTGGTGATCGACACGCACCCGCTTTGCCCGACCGTGAGCAGCGTCGCCAGCGCACTGAACAATCTCACCGAACAGTTAGCCAAGCGCGGCTGTCAGGTGGTGCGCGAGGGCCCGAAATTGCCCGATCTGGCGCAGACAACAAGGATCTATTTCGAGCTGCTCGCCGCCTTCTTCGGTGCCGATCTGCCGCCTGAGGTCCGCGAGCGGGTCGAGACCGCCGCCAAATCATTGTCCGCCGACAACCAGAGCCTCGAAGCATCGAACCTTCGAGGGCTGACGATGAACCATGTCGACTGGGTGCACAAAAGCCGCATTCGCGGCGGGCTGCGGGCCCGCTGGCAGGCCCTGTTCGAGGATGTCGACGTCGTGCTGTGCCCGGCGATGCCGACCCCCGCCTTCCCGCATGACCACGCCCCGCAGCGGACACGAAAGCTCGATATTGACGGCACGACGGTGTCCTATGGCGATCAGAAAGCCTGGATCGGGGTGGCGACCTTGACCGGGCTGCCTGCGACCGTCGCCCCGATCGGCCGCAGCGACAGCGGCTTGCCGATCGGCGTGCAAATGATCGGCGGCTATCTCGAGGACCGCACGACGATCGCCTTTGCCGGTCTGATCGAGCGCGAGTTCGGCGGCTTCGTCCCGCCTCCATTGGATTGACGACGCGGGTCACGGCGACTGAGGTAAACTGCGGCAGCTACGGAATGCCGGTGCGCGACATGAGCGAACTGCCGCCGAAGCTCGTTCGGATCTTCATCTCCTCCCCCAGCGATGTGGCGGAGGAGCGGAAAGTTGCGGCTGAACTGATCGAGCAGGAGCTCGCCAAGCGCGAAGCCTTCCGCGAGCCCCTCAAACTCGACGTCTTTCGCTACGACGACCCCCATTCGGACACGCCGTTCCTGGCCGATCGCTCGGCACAGAGGTCAGTAGATCAACGTCTGCAATCGGCGGACGCCGAGATCATCGTCGCGATCCTGTGGGCGCGGATGGGAACCCCGGTCCGCGATCCGACAGACCCCGCTATAGTCCTCTACCAGTCGGGCACCGAGCAGGAAATCGAGGAGGCGCTCAGAGCCGGCCGCGAGGTGCTGGTCTATTTCCGGCGCGGAGAACGGTCTCTGCCAGATAAAGACGACGACGTCGCGGAGGTCTTGGAGCAACGTCGGAAGGTCAGGGCGTTTCGCGAGCGGCTCGTGCAGCACGGCCGCGGCGTCAACGATTATCGGGATGTCGGGGACTTCAAGCTCAGGCTGGCTCAGCATCTGGATCAGCTTCTGACGCGGATCCGCGACGTGAGCCTTGGGACGGCACCACAGAAAACGACTGCGCTTAAGCCGTGTTGGACAGGTGACCCTTATCCCGGCTTGCGGTCGTTCGAGCCGGAGGAAGCGCCGATCTTCTTCGGCCGTAGTGACGAGACCGCCGAGCTCGTGCGCTGGGTCGTCGCGGATGGCCGGCGGTTTGTTGCGGTGATTGGCGCATCGGGCAGCGGCAAATCCTCACTGGTCAAGGCCGGTCTGGTGCCGGCGCGTCCGGAGTGGCCGAGCGCCATCGTGCGGCTCACCGACGCCGGTGGCGACCCGTTCCGTGCGCTCGCCATCAGGCTCGAGCCGCATCTGCCACCGCCACATCGCGCGGCATTTCGCTCCGATCCGGGCAAGGCGCTCGCGAAGCCGGGTTGGATTGACGCGGTTCTCGATGAGAAGCCGGCGAGCGCTTGCCTACTGATCGTCATCGACCAGTTCGAGGAGCTGCTGACAGCCGTCCCGGAGGATTTGCGCGCTCCGTTCGTCGGGTTTGTGAAAAAGCTTGCGGATCACAACCGGGTGCGCATCGTTGTGAGTCTGCGCGCCGATTTCCTGGGCGCGCTCAGCCGCGATGAGACTCTGGCTCGGTTGCTCACAGGCAACGGCTTTGTACTGCATCCGCCAGCGGCTGCGGCGCTGCGGCTGATCATTCGCGAGCCAGCGCGGCTCGTCGGTGTCGCCGTCGAGGACCAGCTGGTCGACGAGTTGGCGGAGGCCGCTCGCTTGGAGCGCGGCGCATTGCCACTCCTTGCCTTCGCACTCGAGCGGCTCTACGCGCAGCGCGAGGGGCAGCGGCTGGCACACGCAGCCGTCGCCGGGTCGACAACACTCGCAACCATTTTGAGCGACTACACGAGAGAGGTCGAAGGCGCGCTGACGGCGGAGCAGCGCGAGGCACTCCCGCGGCTCTTCCTGCATCTCGTTCGCGTCGATAGCAGCGGCGGAGATGCCGGGCCCCGCGTCGCAAAGCGCCGCTGCCGGCCCGCCGATATCGGCCACGACGCGAGGCTGATTGCGCTACGCGATCGCCTGATCGAGGCTCGATTGCTTACGGCGCTCGACG
>DASQCY010000598.1:0-10284 GCA_035634495.1 Allostellaceae bacterium | reverse complement strand
CGCCTTTGTCGGCACGATGAACCCGACCTCGGGCGACGCCAGCGTCTTTCTGCCGCTCGAGCAGACCGTGTTGACCCAGACCGTCAAAGCGCGCCGGCGAACCGCGCTCTTCGCGCGCTACAGCCTGATCGGCTCGGTTGCCGGGGCACTCGGCGTGCTCGCTGCAGCCGCGCCCGACCTCGCGGCGAAGAGATATGGATTCGGCCCCGTTGCCGCGATGCAAGGGATGTTCGGGCTGTACGCGGTGCTCGGAATCATCTCATTACTGCTCTACCGACCCCTCTCGCCGGCCATCGAGGCGACCTATGAGGCTCCCCCGGCGCCGCTGCAGCAATCACGCAGGCTGGTCTATGGCATGGCGGCGCTGTTCGGCATGGATTCGTTCGGCACTGGCTTTCTGGTTCAGTCGCTGCTCGCGCTGTGGCTCTACCAGGCGTTCGCCATCTCGGTGACTATCGCCGCCTCAATCCTGTTCTGGAGCAGCATCTGCTCGGCGATTTCCTATCTCGTGGCAGTGCCGATCGCCGCGCGGATCGGGCTGATCAACACGATGGTGTTTACCCATCTGCCGTCAAACATCCTGCTGATCCTGATTCCGTTCGCACCCGATCTGACGACCGCGATCGGCCTCTTGCTCTCCCGCAGTGCGCTGTCGCAAATGGATGTGCCGACCCGCAGCTCTTATGTCATGGCGGTTGTCACGCCAGAGGAGCGTCCGGCGGCGGCGAGCGTCACCGCTGTTCCCAAGACGTTTGCCTGGGCCGCCGGCTCGATGATCTCGGGCTATCTGCTGACGCTGTCCACCTTCGGCTGGCCGTTACTGATCGCCGGGATCGTAAAGGGGACCTACGACATATTGCTCTTGATCAAGTTCCAAAAGGTGCGCCCGCCGGAGGAGGTCAGTGCGGCTACGGGTTGATGGCGCTCACGCGCGACCGAACCGGTGGTATAACCATCCAGTCAAGGCCCCGAGCAATAGCCAGAACAATCCGGCGGCCGCTAATGACGCGACAACGAATTCAGCAACGATACCGGAAGGCACCTTACCGCCGATCTCAGGCGGCTCGGGTGCCCCAATCAGGTGAGGCAGTATCAACAAACCCACCCCGATCATGGGGTAGACGAGCTTCCTCGGAAAGACAATGAGGCCGAGACCGAGTGCGGTCGTGGCTGCAGTAGCGATCCACCACACCTGACGCTGGACGAGGCCGGCGGCTTCCATTCCCGGAGGCAACGGGGGAAGCCCGAGCGCCGGTGCGAGCGCAAACACTGTGAAGCCGGCTGCTCCCCATAGAATGCCCCGCTGGGCATTGATCACATAGCCTCGCAGGCCGGCCAGCGCGATCGCCCCGGTCAAAAGAAGCGCAAAACCGATGCCGGCCAGGATATCGGCCAGTGCCGTATACGCGGCTCGTTCGAGGCCGGCTTGGGGCTGCCATGCTTGCGCCAGGCCTGCCCCGGCATCTCCGCCATGGGCTTCGCCCGCCTCATAGACCTCAGCGCGATCGATGAGGGGGATGATCTTGATCCGCTGGACGCCAGCGGCGAACAGCCCTGCGACCACTCCGGCGATCAGGGCGGTCAGGAATATCCGTTGAAACACGGACGAGACGGTTAGTGACAGGGGAAGGCGAAGGCATGCCTCGCGTCATGGGCCGCGTTGTGAATGGCCATCGGACTTGCGAAGCCGACACCATAGACGAGGACCGCCCCGAGCAGGACGGCGAGCACCGCCGCGAGAAGGACAGCTGCGGCGCCGGGAGCGGCCTTGGCGGAAGCCGTGAGCATGTTAATCATCGGCAACCCCATCGATACCAATGTCACGGCCCTCGATCGTAGGGACGCGCTGATGCCAGGTCAACTCGCGACGCCACAGGTGCTCTGCACGGCATTCTCCGTCGGGGTCGTTGCAGCCTGGACTCGCTCATCCATCACCCCTGGCGATGGACAAGATGCCGAGCGCGGCAAACATCACCGCGGCCGTTATACGGATCGCTCGCACCGGCAGCTTATCGGCGATCCTGTTCGCAACGAGGACAGCTGGAATATTGGCGAGCATCATGCCCAGAGTGGTGCCCGCGACAACCGGAAGGAACTGCTCGAACCGTGCAGCAAGGCCTCCCGTGGCGATTTGCGTCTTATCGCCGATTTCCGCGATGAAAAAGGCACAGAGAGTTGCGGTGAACGCCGCCGAGCGGCTGATCAATCGATCGTTGCCTTCGTACTTGTCCCGGAACAGCGCACACACCGCGACGCTCAGGAGTGAAAGCCCCAGTATCCACCGCATCCACGGTACGCTGAGTACGGCCCGAAAAAGGTGCCGGCCAGACCGGCGGCTGCATGGTTAGCGATGGTAGCGAGCAAGATCCCGAAGATGATCGGCACCGGACGCAGGAAGCGCGCGGCGAGCATCAGGGAGAGGATGTGCCTCTTGTCGCCGATCTCGGCGAGGCCGACCACGATGGTCGACACGAAAAAAGCTTCCACAGGAGTGCCGTCGGGGTCGGGCGGGAGATGAACCTTGGCACGGCGCCCTCCGCCCAACCCGGGTACGGGGAACCGATGCCCAAAGGTCTCGCCAAACCACTCGGGCCGCTGGTGCCATGGCCGAAAGCCAAGCGTGTTGACACAAGCCCCGCGTCGAACGCGGACGACTACTTCCCAATGACAGGAGATTCTTAGCGGACTCTGACCGATAAATAAAGGGGTTCAAGTCAGATGGAATGAATAATTCAATTGGCTTCTCGGCGGCATCGGCCTTGAGCGGATCGGCATGGCGGTCGGCCGGCGACGGATACTCCCGCACTGCTCTGTGGTCATTCGGTCGAATTGGCATCGACAGTATCGATACGGGTGAGGGTATAAACGCACGCTTGAACGCGACAAAACCTGACGATCCGAGTGGAAGTGCTTCATAGAACTGTTGGGCGGGGAATGCGCACCCAGCCCGCCCGAAGTGCCTATGCTCGCTCTCTTTCCGGAAGCCCTTTCGTGTTTCGCGCCCTTTCCGCCGTGGCGGCGATCGGCTTTCTGTGCTGGCCAATGATGTGCGGCGCTCAAATGGTTGGTCCGACGCCGCAACCTCAAGGCATACCGGTCACCCCAGAAGAGGCGGAGCAGGTGGAGCCGGAGAACTGGGCCATCCACGGCCAAGCGACGATCACCTGGCTGTTGCAACCTGCCTTTCGGTCGCCCTATCAGGGACCCCATAGCCTTAGTCCTGCCGCCAACGGCAGAGAAACGATCGATGCGACACTCTATGCCGGTATCCGGCCGTGGCCGGGTGCTGAAATTTGGATCAATCCGGAAGTTGACCAAGGGTTTGGGCTCAGCGACACCTTTGGCGCGGCGGGATATCCCAGCGGCGAAGCCTTCAAAGTAGGCAAGGCGGAACCTTATGTTCTGGTCCAGCGCGGGTTTCTCCGCCAGACCATAGATTTGGGTGGCGAGACTCAAAAGCTCGAACCCGATCTGAACCAACTCGGCGGCACCCAGAGCGCTGACCGCCTGGTGTTCACCATTGGCAAATATTCCATCGTCGACATCTTCGACACCAACACATATGCACACGACCCGCGTAACGACTTCTTCAACTGGTCGATCATCGACCAGGGCGCGTTCGACTATGCGGCAAACGCATGGGGCTTCACCTACGGCGCCGCGAGCGAATGGTACCAGGACTGGTGGACCGTCCGGGCCGGCGTGTTCGATCTGTCGCAAGCGCCGAACACGGTCGCGCTGTCCAATGGCTTCGGCCAAGGTCAATTCGTGGCCGAGCTGGAGGAGAGGCATCGGTTGCGGGATCAACCCGGCAAGCTCAAGTTTCTGTATTGGCTTACCCGCGGCAATCTTGGAACTTACGCCGACGCTATTGCTCTGGGAGCGACCGCCGGCACGACGCCGTCGACCGGTGCTGTCCGCAGTTTTCGCACTAAGGACGGTGTCGGGCTTAATCTTGAACAGCAGCTCGCCACCGATTTTGGCGTCTTTGCTCGCGCCAGCATTTCACAAGGCACCGTGGAGGAGGTCGATTTCACCGACATCAACCAGTCGATCTCGGCGGGTCTGTCGCTGACCGGCTCGCGCTGGGGGCGGCCGGACGACACCGTCGGGTTGGCCGGTGCAGCCAATCGTATCTCGCACCAGGGCAAGCTGTATCTCGCCGCCGGCGGGCTGGGCGGGATCATCGGCGACGGCCAACTCCCGAATGCCGGC
Organism: Allostellaceae bacterium; assembly: GCA_035634495.1. Classification (GTDB taxonomy): domain Bacteria; phylum Pseudomonadota; class Alphaproteobacteria; order ATCC43930; family CGMCC-115725; genus AP-15. Next base: position 6,069 of record DASQCY010000598.1, on the reverse strand, counting down.
CCCGAGCAGATCCTCGAAGCGTACTACCGGGTCGCCGTATCCGGCTTCGCCCACTTCACGGCCGGCTACCAGTTCATCAACCGCCCGGCTTACAACCGAGACCGCGGTCCCGTATCGGTTTTCGCTCTGCAGCTGCACCTACAGTACTGAGCCCTTCCAGCTTGCCGTACTAATCGCCGATTATCAGTCTGCGCGACGGTATCTTTGACGCTGAGCATATATAAGAGGGCACATCTGGAACCGATGCGCGGACCGGGCAAATGCATGTGGAGTCGATAGAAGGTTGGACGCATGACCATGTGTTCTTAGGCGCGGATCATGCTCGCAACGAGCGCCGCACGAGAATCGTTATCGCACTATGCTGCACGATGATGGTCGCGGAGATCGTCGGCGGAATCCTGTTTCGCTCGATGGCGCTCGTCGCGGATGGCCTTCACATGTCCACCCACGCCGCCGCACTCCTTATCGCCGCCATGGCATACGCCTTTGCGCGGCGGCGCGCGAACGATCGGCGCTTTACCTTCGGAACTGGTAAGTTTGGCGATCTAGCAGGGTTTACAAGCGCGATCGTGCTGGCAATGATCGCGCTTCTGATCGCATGGGAAAGCGTGGCGCGCTTAATCCACCCAGTACCAATTGCCTTCAACGAGGCAATCCCTATTGCGGCGCTCGGGCTTGGCGTCAACCTGCTCAGCGCCTGGCTGCTGAGGGACGAACACGACCATGATCATCATGATCACGGCCACGACCGCCGGCATAGCCGCGATCTGAATTTGCGTGCGGCCTACGTGCATGTTTTGGCCGATGCCGCGGTTTCAATTCTCGCTGTCGTTGGCCTCGTCATCGCTCGGGAGCTTCAGTGGCTGTGGATCGATGCCGCGATGGGCATCATTGGAGCCATGGTAATCTCAAACTGGGCTCTTGCTCTGGTGCGCGCCGCCGGCGCCGTGCTGCTGGATATCCGCCCGAATTCCGAACTGGTCCGCTCGGTTCGGGAATGCCTCGAGCGCGGTTCGGACCGAATTGCTGACCTGCATCTGTGGCGGGTGGGACCTGGACACGTCGCAGTTGTTGCGACGATCGTCTCACACGAGCCGCAAACGCCAAGCTTCTACAAAGGACGTTTGGCCAATCTCCCCGGTCTCAGCCACGTGACGATCGAGGTAGAGCGATGCGCCTAAGCCAGATTTCAAAGTAAGCACATGTGCTAAGCGCGCCATGATGAAGCACGCGGTTATCATTGTTTACTTCTGTTCGCCGCAACGCATGGATTCGCAAGAGGCCACGGCGCGGGGAGCACGGCTCCGATGTGCTCCACTTGCATACCAGCAGTTTTCGCGGATGGTTCTTCGTCGTCGCCCCCGAGGCCATCTCGGTCGGCGACATCCAGATCGCGCTTCCTGGCGTCGGCGCCTACGTCGCGCGGGTATCCAGGAACGCGACCTTCCGGCGGTCGACTCGGCGATCGTCGCGATGACTATCGCCATCATCCTTTACGATCAGCTCCTGTTCCGTCCGATGGTGGCCTGGGCCGACAAGTTCCGCTTCGAGCAGACGGCGTCTCAAATGGTGCCGAAAAGCGCGGTGCTCGATCTGTTTCGCCGGTCGCGGCTACTGAAGCGCCTCGGCGAGCCGATCGGAACCGGACTGCAGAGGGCGGCTCGTGCCCGGATCGCATTGCCACGGCGCTTTCATCAGGCAAGCGGCAAGCTGCCGCAGCGGATCGTCGATGTCGTCTGGTACGGCGTTCTCCTCGCCGGCCTCGCATCTGTTCTATGGGAGCTCGTCCAATTTGTTCGATCCGCGCTCTCGTGGGATGATTTCACGACCGCCGCCGGCAATGGCGCGCTCACGCTCCTCCGCGTTGCCATTCTCATTGGGCTTGCCTCGGCGATATGGATTCCGATCGGTGTCGGTGTCGGGCTGCGCCCGGACTTGACCGAGCGGGTCCAACCCATTGCCCAGTTCCTCGCTGCGTTTCCGGCCAACCTGCTCTTTCCGGTCGCAGTTTTCTTCATCGTGCACTTCGACCTCGCTCCGGGGATTTGGCTCAGTCCCCTAATGATCTTAGGAACGCAGTGGTACATCCTCTTCAATGTTATTGCTGGCGCAAGCGTCTTTCCGAGCGATTTCAGGGAAGCCGCCGCGACCTTTGCTGGCCATTCTGAGTTTAGGCGCGTTCAGCGATCTGGCGCCGTGCCCTGATCATCGGCGCATCGCGGGGCTCCCAAGCATCGGCAGGAAGTGAACCTGCGATGCCGCGTGCGCTGAGATCGTGGTATAGCCGCCGCACATAGGCACCCCCGCCCTGACCATCATCCGCCCGGGCGATGGGATCAGAGGAGCCAAGCCGGGATCATCGGGGGCGCCCGAGTGATTGGACGGAAATGTCGGGCACACTGATACTCCTGCAGCTCGGCGGCTATGTCGGTCTGCTCCTTTGGGGTACCCACATGGTCTCCACCGGCGTCGAGCGCGGCTTTGGCGCCGAGCTCCGCCAATGGCTCGGCCGACGCCTGTCACCGCCCGGAAGAGGGGCTCGTCTGCGGGCCATGATGATCGGCCTTGCCGTGACCGCGGTGCTGCAGAGCAGCACCGCGACCGGGCTGATGGCGACCTCGTTTGCCGCGCGCGGTGCGCTCGACCTGGCACCGGCACTCGCCGTCATGCTCGGGGCGAACCTCGGCAGCACCTTGATTACCCAGGCCTTGGCCTTCGACATCACTGCGATGGCGCCGCTTCTGGTGCTGATCGGGGTCGTGTTGTTCCGCTCATCAGCCGATGGCCGTGGTAAAAACCTCGGCCGGGTGGCGATCGGTTTCGGGCTGATGCTGCTCGCTCTCGGCGCGCTCGGCCGCACACTCGTACCGGTGGAGACGGCGCCTCCGTTGCGAGCGGTTTTGGAGGCGCTCACCGGCGAACCGGTATTGGCGCTGCTGATCGCCGGAGCGCTGACCTGGGCGTGCCATTCGAGCGTCGCGGTCGTCCTGTTGATCGCCTCGCTCGCCGCCTCGGGCGTGATCGCGCCAGCGGCGTCCCTGGCTCTTGTCCTCGGTGCCAATCTCGGCGGCACCTTGCCGCCTCTCTTCGAGGCCGGCTCGGGGGTGGCGCGCCGTCTCCCGCTGGGCAATTTGCTGGTCCGCGGGGCGGGCTGCGTTGTCGCCCTACCGCTCCTGGCGATGATTGCCGGGCTGCTCGCACACACCGAAGCAGCCCCGGCGCGCCTCGTCGTCAATTTCCACACCGCCTTCAACCTGGTGCTCGCGGTGCTGTTTTTGCCGTTCACCGATCGCCTCGCGGGGTTGCTCATCTGGTTTCTTCCCGACCCTCCGCGGCCAGCCGACCCGGGAAAGCCCATCCATCTCGAGCCGGCCGCGCTCGACAGCGCGAGTGTGGCGTTAGCAAATGCGGCGCGCGAGACCTTGCGCATGGCCGACATGTTCGAGGTCATGCTGCGCGGGTCGCTCGAAGTCTTCCGTTCGGGCGACCGCCGTCGCGCGGCCGACATATCGCGCACCGAGCGCGTCATGGATCGGCTCGGCGCCGCAATCCGCCGCTACCTCGCCGATATCGGGGACGAGCAGCCGCTCGATGACGAGGACGAGGGTGCGCGGGGCCAAGAAATTTTGTCGGCAGTGATCAACCTTGAACACGGCGGCGATATCGTCGCGAACAATCTTTTGGAGTTCGCGGCGCGGCGCGCGCGGCGCGGCGGTGGTTTTGCTCCGCAGGAGCTCGACGTGATCGCCGCGATGCACGCCCAGCTGGTCGAAAGCTTGCGGTTAGGGCTGACGGTATTTTTGCGCGGTGATGCCGCGCTCTCCGAGGCACGTCGGCTGGTCGCCCAAAAGCGGCTGATGCGCCGTATGGAGGCGGAGGCGGCGGACACAAACGTCCGCTCGCTACAAGGCGCCGCAAAGGGAGCCGACGCGGCTCTTGCCGCCGGCGTCGACAGCGGCATCTTTCTGCGCATGGTGCGCGACTTGCGTCGCGTGCACTCTCACATCGCCGCCCTCGCCTACCCGGTCCTCGAGCGTGCGGCTGAAGGTGGCGATCGGGATGGCAGTCCGATGCGGGTTGCTGCAACCGCCGATGCCGCCGAGAAGGAACGCGCCGCGGCGGCTGGCGATCGCCGCTAAATGCGGCACGACCACGGGGTATCGAGCGGCCGACGGATAGGCGCTCTTTTTGCGATGCTCGCAGCCCGTCGGTTTTGTTGTTTTTCGCTCCCTCAGGGGCGTGCAGATTCGGTTGATACCGCGTGCCGAATTCGTTGTTCCGTCGAGCCCAAAGTCGCCATCTAAGTCGTTGAAATCAAAATTGTTCCTCAGGTATGCCGCGACTTTTATGACGTTGGCGTTGCGATTTTCGTTGTATTTTGATTGCGGTCGTCGGCGAGGACGGTTCGCCGCCTTGACCGATCGTCAGCCCCGGAATATGTGACCGGGATGTTTGCAAAGGTCTCTCGATGAGAGCCGTCGTCGTGATATTTCCGGGCTCGAACCGCGAGCGCGATGTTTGCGCTGCGCTGGCGCTGGTTATCGGGCGTGAGCCGGTCCGCGTCTGGCACCGCGACACGGATATGCCGAGGAGCGATCTGATCGTTCTTCCCGGTGGCTTCGCTTATGGCGACTATTTGCGTTGCGGGGCCATGGCCGCACATTCACCGATCATGCACGAAGTGCGTGATCGGGCGGCCAAGGGCACACCGATTCTCGGCATCTGCAACGGCTTTCAGATACTGGCCGAGGCGGGGATGCTGCCGGGCGCCTTGCTACCGAACCGCTCGCTGCGCTTCACCTGCCGCGATATTCACCTGCGGGTCGAGAACAACCAAACGATCTTTACCTGCGGCTACGCGGCGAGGCAGACGATCCGGGTGCCGGTCGCCCATCACGACGGCAACTACACCGCCGACCCCGATACGCTCGACCGGCTCGAGGACCGGGGCCTCGTCGCTTTCCGCTATTGCGGGCCGGATGGTGACCTTTCCGAGGCAGGAAACTTCAACGGCTCGGCGCGGGCGATAGCCGGCATCTTCAACAACAGCCGTACCGTGCTCGGCCTGATGCCGCATCTCGAGAACGCCGTCGACCCGCTGCTCGGCGGCACCGACGGCCGCGCGTTCTTCGAGGGCCTCGTGGGCGCATTGCAGTGAGGGGTGGCAACAATGTCACTCCTGCCCTCGCTGCGGAACACGGGCTGACCGAGGAGGAGTTCGACCGCGCGGTCGGGATCCTCGGGCATACGCCGAATGTGACCGAGCTCGGCATCTTTTCGGCGATGTGGAGCGAGCACTGCTCGTACAAATCATCGAAGGTCTGGCTCAAGACCTTGCCGACCACGGGGCCGCGCGTCATCTGCGGCCCGGGCGAGAACGCCGGCGTCGTCGACATCGGCGACGGCGACGCGGTCGTGTTCAAGATCGAGAGCCATAATCACCCCTCCTTCATCGAACCCTATCAGGGTGCGGCGACCGGTGTCGGCGGCATCCTGCGCGACGTCTTCACGATGGGTGCGCGGCCAATCGCGATCCTCGATTCGTTGCGTTTCGGCAGCCCGGACCATCCGCGGACCCGCCATCTCGTGTCGGGCGTTGTCTCCGGCATCGGCGGCTACGGGAATTGCGTCGGCGTGCCGACCGTGGGCGGCGAGTGCGAATTTCACCGGTGCTATGATGGCAACATCCTGGTCAATGCGATGTGCGTCGGGATCGCCAGAGCCGACCGAATCTTCTATTCAGCCGCTGCTGGCCCGGGCAACCCGGTCATCTATATCGGAGCGAAAACCGGGCGTGATGGCATCCACGGCGCGACGATGGCATCGGCCGAGTTCAGCTCGGATGCCGGGGAAAAGCGGCCGACCGTGCAGGTCGGCGACCCGTTCACCGAGAAATTGCTGATCGAAGCCTGCCTCGAGCTCATGGAAGGCGATGCGATCGTCGCGATCCAGGATATGGGTGCGGCCGGCCTGACCTCTTCCTCGGTCGAGATGGCTGGCAAGGGCGGGCTCGGCATCGAGCTTGATCTAGACCGCGTTCCGCTGCGCGAGACCGGAATGAGCGCCTAC
>DASQCY010000597.1:0-3390 GCA_035634495.1 Allostellaceae bacterium | reverse complement strand
AACGACGCGCTGATTTCGGCCGGGTAGGTATAAGGTTCGAGCCGCGCGAGCGGCTCGGGAAGCCGTACCAGTTGATCATTTGCGTGGTTGCGCGCGGCAGCCAGGTCCGGATTATCAGAGAGAAACCGGCCGCCGCGCATTGCCGGGCGGAGCAGCGCTTCCCCTTCCTGCCGGTCTTTGGCGAGTGACACGAGGTCGCCCGCCAGCCTGCCGCCCTCGTCATAGCGTCGCCAAACCTGCTTGCGGCCGGGCCAGGTCGCCTTGCCTTCCGAGCGCTTGCGCCGCGCCATGCCGGCATATTCTTGCAGCTTATAGGCGCAGTCGAGCGCCGGGGCGTCCGACGCGGTGGTCAGGCTCGTGCCGACCCCGTAGGAGTCGATCGGGGCGCCGGCCCGCGACAGGGCCAGCAGTGCGTCCTCGTCGAGCCCGCCGCTCGCGACGATCTTGACGGCCGGGAGCCCGCCATCGTCGAGGATCCGACGAACGCGTCGCGCGTGCTCGCCAAGGTCGCCGCTGTCGATACGGACACCGGCGACGGTGATGCCCTGTGCCGCCAGGCGCGGCGCCAGCGCCACCACCCGGCCTGCGGCGCGTTCGGTATCATAGGTGTCGATCAGCAGGACGAGGCCTCGCGGATGGGAATGGGCGAAATGCTCGAAGGCGAGGATCTCGTTGTCATGCGCCTGGACAAAGGAATGCGCCATCGTGCCGTAGACGGGAATACCGAATTCGAGCCCGGCGGCAACCGTTGCCGTGCCGCTGAACCCGGCGATGTAGCTGGCGCGAGCCGCGAGCAGCCCCGCCTCGGCCCCATGGGCGCGTCTCAAACCGTAGTCGATCAGCGCCTTTCCAGGCTCAGCGAGCACCATGCGCGCCGCTTTCGAGGCGACAACCGTCTGAAAATGCAGCAGGTTGACGAGGCGGGTTTCGACGAACTGCGCCTCGGGGAGCGGCGCCGTCACCCGCAGGATCGGCTCGTCAGGAAAAAACACAGTCCCCTCCCGCATCGCGTCGACGTCGCCGCTGAAGCGGAAAGACCGGAGATAGGCGAGGAAGCTCTCGGAAAACTGTCCCAGACCGCGGATCTCGTCGAGATTTCCCGGTGTGAAGGAAACGGTTTCGAGAAATTGCAGGGCCTGCTCGAGCCCCGCCGCCATAAGGAAGCTGCGGCGTGATGGAAGTTTGCGCACGAACAGTTCGAACACGGCGGTCCCGGTGAGGCCATGCTCGAGATAGGCCGCCATCATGTTGAGCTGATAAAGGTCGGTGAGCAGCACGCTGTGGCTCTTCGCCATGATTCACCCCGTGTCGTCCCATCGAAAAACAAGTGCCGGCTTCCCATCCGCATTCCTCGTGCCACTCCCCGCCGAACCGGGATCAGCCGTAGACTCTATCTTTGACTCGAACACCGCGACCGCAATTGACCTGGATCAAGGTCGGTCCCGCCGGTGCCGGCGAATCTTGCTCAGCTTCGCCGTGCCGAGGGGTCGTTATGCAGAAGCGGTTGGCTCCCAGCTATTTATCAGCTGTTTCCACCGTTGGAGGAGGCGCGTGGTAAGCGCGGACACCGAGCGGCGCCGGCGCCACACCCGGCAGCATTCGGCCTTGCTTCTGATCGCAATGGCAGCGCTTCTCTCTTATTGCGGCTGGATCGTCGCCGAGTGGGACGGAATTCTGTGGAGCCTTCTGGCCGGCGCCATGATGCTCGTGCTCGCCCGGCGGGTGCCGCCAGGGCTCGTGCTCCGAGCAATCGGCGCCCGCCCGGTGGCGCGGTGGCAGGCACCTGTACTCTATGAAATGCTTGATGCGCTCTGCCGCCGCGCCGGTCTCGATCGCGTCCCGCATCTCTGCTGGGTCGGTGAGCGGTTTCCTGTCGCTTTTACGATTGGAGGTGGCGAGGCAACCACGATTGCATTGTCGGAGGGGTTGGTCCACGGGATGACTGGCCGCGAAATCCGCGGGATCCTCGCGCACGAGATCGCCCATGTGCGCAATGGCGACATCGCGTTGATGCAGCTCGCGATGGTGGTCGGGCAGCTTACGCGCACGCTGTCGCAGATTGCATTTCTGCTCGTGTTTTTCAGCCTCTTCATGCGCACTGTTTCAGCACCGAGCTTCCCAATCGTCCCGCTGCTGGTGTTGGCCGTTGCACCACTCGGTGTGGGCCTGCTGCAGCTCGCCCTCTCGCGGACGCGCGAAGGCGAAGCCGATCTCGAAGCGGCCGAGCTGACCGGGGATCCGCATGGCCTGGCATCCGCTCTCGTCAAGATGCGCCGTCAGGAGCAGATGCTGCTGCGCGGCCGGTTTCGCACGGCGACCTCGGTCCGGGTGCCGTCGCTGTTGCGTGATCACCCGGCAACCGAAGAGCGCATTCAAGCTCTGTTGGACATGCCACAGCCACGCGACGCGGAGGCCCCGGCCGATGATCTGATGGACCACTGCTACCAATGCCAGGGCATGCGCCCTTGGGGCTAGGTCGGCGACCCCGCGACTCGAGAGTACTCGATGACTGACAACAACGCTCAGAGACGATCAAAGAGCTATCGGCTGCCGGTCGAGGATACGGAGCTTCTGCTGCGGGACGAGATGCGGGCGGTGCGCTTCGCGCTGGAATACGCGAAGGCTGAGTTGTCGCTGCGCGACTGGGGAGTCCGCTCGACAATCATTGTGTTCGGCAGTGCGCAAATCCCCTCTCCCGAACAGGCCCATAGCCTGCTGACGGCGGCGGAGGGCACGCCGGCATTGGAGAGAGTGAGGCGGCGTGCCCGGCAAACGCCGTGGTACGAGCTGGCGCGCGAGTTTGCCCGGCTGGTCTCCGAACGCGGCGGCGCGCTATCGCCGGCCGGCCGGCTGCGTGATAATGTCATTGCCACGGGCGGCGGGCCCGCATCATGGAAGCGGCCAATCGCGGCGCTAGCGACGCCGGTGCACCCAGCATCGGCTTCAATATCAGCCTGCCGGCCGAGCAGGAGCCTAACCCTTATTCGACGCCGGAATTGACCTTCCGCTTCCACTATTTTGCAATGCGCAAGATGCATCTGGCGATGCGGGCCAATGCGCTCGCTGCCTTCCCGGGCGGCTTCGGGACGATCGACGAGCTGTTCGAGCTCCTGACACTGCAGCAGACCCGCAAGGCTCCGCCAATGCCGATCGTGCTGTTCGGCCGCGACTACTGGCGGCGTATGATCGATTTCGACGGCCTCGTCGAAGAGGGCATGATCGCTGCCGAGGACCTGGCGCTGTTTGCGTTTGCGGACGACCCTGAGGAGGGCTGGGAGGCGATGCTACGGCACGGGCTCAAGGCGCATACGCCGCCTGCTGCAGCGATTCAAAATGTTCGATGGAGGGTAGCATGTTGGTGGATGTGGAGCTTAGCTTGTTTGCAGTCGG
>DASQCY010000596.1:0-5903 GCA_035634495.1 Allostellaceae bacterium | reverse complement strand
AGGACAGCGACGGCGCGTTTCAGGTTATAGGCGAGGACGTGGAGGCTCATCTCGGTTGCGACGTTGGCTAGTCTTCGGGTTCGGAAGTGGGCCCGGCCCATCCAGTCCTTGATCGTGCCAAAGACGTGCTCGACGAGGCTGCGGCGTACCCGCATGGCATTGGGCATCTCGTCCAGGCGCCGCTGCATGGCCTCGATCACCGCCTCATGTTTCCAGCGAGTGATGCGTCGTTGCTGGCTGGGAGTGCACTTGGCTTTCATTGCGCAGGTGCCACAGTTGCTGGACCAGTATCGGCTGAGTGTCAGCCCGTGCTCGACAGTGGTGTAGCGCCAGATCAGCTGCTCGCCCGCCGGACAGCGATAGGTGTTGGTTTCGGGTTGGTAGATAAAGTCCTGCTTTCCGAAGCGCCCGTCCGCCTTCGCGCCCGAGGTCAAGGGTTTGGGGACGATCGGCGTGATGCCGGCGTCCTCGCAAGCCACAACTTCCACACCGGAGAAGTAACCGCGATCAGCCAGGACAGCCAGACCATCCGCACCAGTAACCTCCCTCGCCTGCCGCGCCATGTTGGCTAGCTGGCATTTGTCATGGCCGACGTTCGTGACCTCATGCGCGATAATCAAATGGTATTTGCCATCCACCACCGTCTGCACGTTGTAGCCGACCATGCCGGTGCCCTTGCCGTTAGTAGCCATGGCCCGTGCATCCGGGTCGGTCAGCGAAACCTGATGGTCGGGCGCGTCCGCGACTGCTCGCTCCATCACTTGAAGCTGCCGCATCTGACGGCGTAATGCCTCCAGACGGTCGTTTAACCGGTCGACCCGCATCTCCGCCACCTCACTCTCCTGACGGTCGGCCGTGTCGAGCATCTCCAGATACCGCGCTATGCTGGCGTCGACCTGCTCCCTTCTCAGACGAATTGCGCCAGGCGTGAAGTTCTTGTCGCGAGTATTCACCGCCTTGAAGCGGCTGCCATCCACCGCCACCGTCCCGCCGGCGATCAGGCCGATCTGGCGGCACAGCAGCACGAACTGGCGGCAGACCGCTCGGATCGCCTCGCCATTGTCCCGACGGAAATCCGCTATTGTCTTGAAGTCAGGCGCGAGCTTTCCCGTCAGCCACATGCATTCGACATTGCGACCCGCTTCGCGCTCCAGTCGTCGGCTCGACTGCACCTGGTTCAGATAGCCGTAGAGGTAGAGCTTGAGCATTGTCGCCGGGCTATACCCGGGTCGACCGGTTGCGGCAGGCCCCGCAAAGCCAAATGTCCGCAGATCCAACTCGTCGACAAACACATCTACGACCCGAACTTGGTTGTCCCCGCTGACATAGTCATCCAAGCAATCGGGAAGCAGCAGTCGGTCCCTCCGGTCTTTCCCCTCCATAAAGCCAGTCATACCAAATCCCTAGGATCACCCCGGAGAGACTACCATATCTGGTGTTTTCACACAGCCTCCACCCAACTAAGCCGATCCCGGCGGGTATCACGAACGGGCATGACGACCAGTTCCCGAGACCCAGGCCGAGCGACTGCTGTCGCTTTAGTCAGGAGACCTTCGCCGGTGGTTTCGGCAACGGGCGAGGTGCGCCGTAAGCGGTCTCTCGGGCCCCGAGGTGATTCCGCCGATCAACCCTCGCAGGATAGGGATTGGATGTGGGATACCGAAACGGGTAGCCCTCTGCGTGGCCCGTGAAGGAGTGTGACATGAGGACAAAAATCCGTTGCGGTTGGCTCGTCGGCTACGCCGGCGGCGGCCATGTTTTGTGGCACGACAGCGAACTCGTCTATGAGGGCAAGCAGATTGTCTTTGTCGGCGAGCGCTTCGACGGCACGGCCGACCAGGTGATCGACGCGGGCGGCAAGCTGGTCATCCCCGGATTCATTGACACGCACGTGCATTCCGGACACCGGGCCTCGCATCGGCTGATCAGCGACGTTGGCCGCCCCGATTATTTCGGCCAGCCATTTTTCGAGATCAGCGTGCCCCGAGCCGGTACAAGGGTCGGCGGTGACCCGCGCTACGCCCGTCCGGACGACGCGGCGGCGGCGGAAGCGTTGTTGCTCAACGCGCGCTTCACGGTCTCGGAGTTGCTGCGCAACGGCATCACGACTTTCGTCGAGTTCGGCAGCCAATTGAAGGTCCAAGAGGCCCTCGACGCGCAGGTCGCCGAACTCGGGATCCGGGCCTATCTCGGGCCCGGCTTCGACAGCGGCCGCTGGGTCGGCGGTCCCCGCGGCAGGCTGACGCGCGTCGTCGACGAGGCGGCCGGTGAGCGCGAATTTGCGCTGGCGCTTGATTTCATCGACCGCCGCGCCGGCGCTCATGACGATCGGCTGCACGGCATCCTGGTGCCGCGCGAGGTCGAGACCTGTACGCCGGCGCTGTTGCGGGCAGGGGCGCGCGAGGCCAGCGCCCGCAACCTGCCGGTCGCGATCCACGCCGCCTACAACATCCACGAGTTCTTCGACATCATCCGCGAGCACCAAAAGACCTCGATTGAGCTGCTCGAAGAGGTCGGCCTGATGTCGAATACGCTGAACATCGGACACGGCAATTTCGTCGCCGAGAACCCGCTGATGAATTATTCCGGTGGCCGCGATCTCGAGATCATGGGAGCGCACGGCTGCGCTGTATCGCACTGCCCGGTCAACATCGCGCGGCGGGCGCGGTTTCTCGATTCCTGGGAGCGCTACCGCAAGGCCGGCGTCAACATCGCGCTCGGGACCGACACCTACCCGCGCGACATGATCATGCAGATGCGGACCGCCTCCTACTTCGGCAAGGTTGCAAGCCGAAACCTGCGTGCCGCTTCCGCGGCCGAGGTGTTTGAGGCCGCCACCTTGGGCGGAGCCAGATCGCTCGGGCGCGACGATCTCGGCCGGCTCGCGCCCGGGGCCAAAGCTGACATTGTCGTCATCGATCTTTCCGGCGGCGGCACCTTACGGATGGGGCCGGTGCGCGACCCGATCAAAAGCCTCGTCGAATGCGGGATCGGCGATGACGTCGACACGGTAATCGTCGACGGTGTTGTCCGGGTTGAAGGCGGCCGTATCGCCGGGGTCGACTTCGCAGCGATACGCGACGAGGCGCAGGCTGCCGGCGAGCGCATCTGGGCGGGATGGGCCGATTGGGACCCGCTCGGACGAAGCGCCGACGAGATGTGCCCCTTTGCCTTTCCCCGCGCCAATTGAGAGGCCGCAAGAACCGTCCTGTGTGCGGCGACGCCGGCGGTTACTTGTCGAGCCAGAGGTCTTCGAAGCGCCAGCCGTTGTAGACGCTGTTGACGATTGGATCGAAGCCCTTGACATAGGGTTGGCGGCAGGTCGCCTGCCGGCTGTGAAGAATGATCGGACGGGCGTCGTCTGCCGCCAGCCGGCGCTCGATCTCCCAAACCAGCTCTTTGCGCCGCTGCTCGTCGAGTTCGGCGGACTGGCGGTCGATCAGCCGGTCGATCTCGGGATTGCAATAGCCGTCGGGGTTGTTCTCGGAGCCGCAAGCGTAGGTCTCGTAGAATGTCTGGTCGGGATCGTCGACGGCGTTGAACGTCAGGCCGAGAGCGACGGCATAATCGTGGCGCATGATTTTGGTAAACCACTGCGCATTGTCGACCGGCTCCAGTTCGCCGTCGATGTAGATCTGCTTCAGCTGATCGATCAGCACGACCGCCGCGTTGACCAGTGGGGTAATATTGCGGGTCGATACCTTGACCGGCAAAGGTCGGTCCGGTCCCCAGCCGAGCCCTTGCATGATCTGGCGGGCCTTCGCTCGGTTTTTTGCCACATCGAGAGCATAACCGGGCAAAGCCGCGACCATTTCCAAGGGCATGCCCCACCGCCCCTCGGGCGGCGGCAGCATCGCCGCGCCAATGTCGCCTTTGCCGTCCTCCAATATGTCGACGAATGATTTGCGGTCGAGGCTCAGTGCCATCGCCTGCCTTAGGCCGCGGTTGTCGAAAGGCGGGCGGCTGCGGTTGACGAGCAGATCGCGGCTGACGTTCTGCGGCACCAGCTCGCAGATTGCCTGCGGCGTCTGCGAGATGACCTCCTTCAGCAGCGACGGCGTAACCGAGTATGGGTGGATCATGTCGATCTCGCCGCTGGCCAGCGCCAACACGCGAGTGGCGGGATTCTTGATAATCCGATACTCGATCCCGTCGAGGTACGGCCGCCCCGGTTTCCAGTATTCGGGATTGCGGACCACCCGGATGACCTCGTTCGGCTTGAACTCGACGAATTTGAAAGGGCCGGTGCCGATCGGGTGCTGGCGCATGTCGCGCGGACCAACATGGCAGGGATAGATCGGCGCCCAGCCGGATGCCAGGAGCGCCAGCAAGGCCGGTTGCGGCCGTTCTAGCTGAAAGGTGACCTGGTCATCGCGGTTGGTGGTGACCGATTGCACATTCCGATACCAGGACTTGCGCGGGTTGAGCCGCAATTTGTCGCTGGCGTGACCTTGCAACAGGTCCCAGGTGCATTTGACATCGGCGGCGGTAAATGGCTTCCCATCATGCCATTTCACGCCATGGCGCAGATTGAAGGTCAGCCGCGTGCGGTCCTGGTCCCATGACCACTCGGTGGCAAGGTCCGGCCGGATCGACTGCAGACTGTTCTGTGGCACGTGCTGGTCGTAGAGAACGAGATTGTTGAACACTCCCATCATCGGACCTTCGGAAGTGTTCGAAGACTCTTCGAGGATCGACATGCCGGCCGGACTATCGAACTGGCCGACCTTGAGGATACCCCCCGATTTTTGCGCGAACGCCGCATTGCTGCCCGCGGTGAGTATCAATGCACCCGCCGCCGCAAACGCCCACAGTCCTGATACCATCTGTCGTTCTCCGGCGACCGGCGGCGGACGCCGGCCGGTCCGTTAGATAGGGCTAAACTCACATTCTAGCCACGAGGGTCCGCTTGGGGCAGATTGAGGCGCCCCCGCGCCGCACTCTATGAGTCGGCACCTGCGCCACCACTGAGTGTGCTCCGTCACCGTTAGGTCGAACCTAACATAGGGGAGATCACGGATCATCGAATCGGGAAAGAGTACCAGGTCCACTTGCGGGGCAACCCAGCAGGAGCCAAGAGCCCGGCGAAGGGCAGCTTGCTAAACTCGAAGCCGACGTACGGCGGCGTGAGCTGATCGCCGGGATTGGAGTTGGCGCGGCGCTTTGGCCGCCGGCGCAAGAGCCTCCAAAACACCAAAACGCCGAGAGAAGGTGCGGCCCGCTGTGCGGCATCCCACTGATGAACATTGCCAGGATTGTTGGGGTCGACGAGCACGGCCATTCGTCGGAGGCCCGGCACCGCGGACTTGAGCAGTTCCAAGCGCTTCGCCGTGGTCTCCTCGGCCAGATTGGCAAGGCCGGTAATATTGCCGCCGGGATGCGCGAGACTCGCAACAAAGCCGAGTGCCACCGGGTCCGCGACGGCGAAGGCGGCCTCCACCGCATCGGAGGTGGCGGCGTCGACCCGTTCCAGTTCGACGCCATCCCGCAAAAACAGGTCGAAGGCTTGTTTGCCGCTGATGATCCGATTTTTTACGAGATCGCCGACAAGGTGGCGCGGCTCGCGCTCGAGCTGCGGTTGCCGGGGATCTTCCAGTCACGCCGCTGTCGATGCGGGTGCGCTGATGAGCTTCGGCGTCGATCTTGATGACCTCGATCGCCACGCCACGACCTACGTCGATAAGATTCTGAGGGGCGCGAAGCCAGCCGACCTGCCCGTCGAGCAGCCCACCACGTTCAATTTGATTATCAACCTGAAAACCGCCAAGGCAATGGGCCTCGTCGTGCCTCAATCGCTGCTCGCCCGAGCCGACGAGGTCATCGAATAGCGGAGCTGCCGAACCTCCGCTTCCCACCCCACCTCAGATGATGCTGGCGCGTACCGGGAAGGTCTCCTCAGGGGC
>DASQCY010000595.1:0-1673 GCA_035634495.1 Allostellaceae bacterium | reverse complement strand
CGCCGAGCTGGCCCGGCACGGTCTCACGCGTGAGTTTCGCACGTTCGATCCGGCGACTGCGCGCATCGTGCTCGTGCAGGCAGCCGATCGCGTGCTTCCGACCTTCCCACCCTCTCTCTCGAACGCCGCCGAGCGCTCGCTCGCAGCTCTCGGCGTGGAAGTGTTGACGAGTCGCAAGGTGAAAACGGTCGACGCGAGTGGGGCTGATGTCGCGGGTGAGTGGATCGCTGCGCGCACAGTCATGTGGGCGGCCGGGGTTGCTGCCTCGCCGTCAGCCGATTGGCTTGGGGCCGAGGCTGATTCCGCTGGTCGCGTACGGGCGGGACCGGACCTGCGGGTGCCCGGCCGGCCCGAAATTTTCGTCATCGGCGATACGGCCGTGTGCAATGCTTGGCGTGGCAGGCCGGCCCCCGGCCTTGCGCCGGCGGCGAAGCAGGGTGGCGCCTACGCAGCCAGAGCAATCCGGGCTGCTCTTGCCGGCCGTCCGGCGCCGCCGCCGTTTCGCTACCGCCATTACGGCAGCCTTGCCACGATTGGACGGCAGGCAGCGGTCGCGGACTTCGGCTTGATCCGGGTACGCGGTGCGGCGGCATGGTGGCTTTGGGGCGCGGCCCATATTGCTTTTCTGATAGGCGTGCGCAACCGCATCACCGTTCTGGCCTCATGGCTCTGGGCCTACTTGACCTTCCGGAGCAGCAGCCGCCTCATCACCGCTTCAGGACTTTTAACACGCGCTCCATCTCTGACGACGCCGGGCGGTGATTCCAGACAGCGGTCGGTATCTCCGGCAGTAGACTCAAAGAATTTCGCGTCCACTACGTAGATCATCGCGAATCTACCGGAGACGAATAACGAATGAGATAGCCGTTGCACCTCGCAGGAAATAGGAGATGCCCCCGCGCCGCGAGCGGCCACGTCTCTCCTCGAGATGGCATACGACGCCGTGTTGCTCGTGAATCGCGCGTACGAAATCGCCGAATTCGCGTTCGAGCACACGTTCCAAGGGCCGGCGTTCCGGCGCCACGACATGAACCTCGATCTCGCGCACCCCCAGCGCGGCAGCAACCTCGAGCCCGATGAAGCTTGCGCCGATCACTCTGGGTCGACAATATCACGCGCGACTTGTTGAAAACGAACCGGCTCCGCCGCCGGCTGGCCACACCGCCGCCAATCGGGTTCAAACACGCTAGGTGTCGGGAGAAAACGAGGTTGGTTTTTGGCAACTTCATCTGCAAATCATGGACGTCACTGAACCAATTTGCTTGCGCCCAACCGCTCGTAGGAGATTGCGAGTTTCAGCAAAACGATTCGTAGAATATTGGTGCGCGGCAGGTTTCGATTTAAGCGTCCTATTCAGGGGTTAATCGGCCCGCTCGGCCGCATCCTGTGGAACTGCGTTTCGTGGTTGTCTGCCGTTTAGTCCCGCCAAATTCGTCAGGCCCGAAGTCAGACTTTGCATTGCAACCTCGCGAGTTGAAGCCTTGATGAACACATCGACCTGCTGGCCGACAAAGGCCGGGAAGTCGTTTGGGCGAAACGCATAGATTGCTTGGAGGACCCTGGTGTCCACACGCTCCGTGGTGTCTCCCGTCAGCGACCGCTTAGGTAGTACATAGGGTTCGAAGCGGACGAAGGAGAGTGCCACTGCTATCGCAGGGTTGCCCCGCAAGCGG
>DASQCY010000594.1:0-4080 GCA_035634495.1 Allostellaceae bacterium | reverse complement strand
GGGCGCTGCGGCTCGCCCATCGCGTAGCGCTGCGAGGATCACCCATTGGTGCGGCGCCTCGAGCCGCCAACGCGTATCGTTGATGCGCTTCACCGCGGTGATCATGCCACTTTGGTCGATGCACTGAACGCCGCTCGACCAGGTGATCGTATCCTGATACGCCCTCTGAAATTCAGGCATCGAGCCGATCAAGCATCGAGCCGATAGCGCTCGATCGCGTCCTCATCCCACTGATGCCCCTGCCCGGCCGATCCGGATGAGGAGGTGACTGTTTTCCCGCCGGAACGGTTCGGCGAGGACGGGATTGGCCTAATCCTGCCATTCGAGCCAATGCGCAGTCTCCGTCCCACCGGCATAAGTGGGTCGACACTTCAACACCCGCTGTGCCGGCGATCGCGGCCGCACCAAGCCGTCCGGTGACCTCTCCGATCCGCATCGGCGATGCCGTATCTGCTTACCGGAACCACTGCCTGAGTTCGATGTGGTAGCCGTTGGGGTCGCAGATCTCTGCCCTTGAGTAGGTCTCGCGAACTCTCGGGCCCCAGACGATGTCCACACCCTTGGTCCTCAGATAGTCGGCCGCCTTCTGCATGTCGTCGACTTCGAGCGCAATCATGCGGTAGCCGAGATGCTCATTCTCCGGAGCCGGATCGATAGCAGCGCCCTCATAAGAGATCAGCTCGACGACCGTCCCGCCCAGATCCAGGTATGCGAGGTCAATCGGCACACCTAAACCCGAGCGCTCGATCCGGTCACGGGCTTTCACCGCGAACCCCAGCACCTCGGTGTAGAACTTCTCCGTTCGATCAGGCTGGTCCGTGACGATCTCGATGTGGTCGATCCTCTTGAAGATCATTGTCTCCGGCTCCTTCGCTGACCGCGATCACCAAGCTCGTTGAGGATACCCCGACACATGTCAGCCGTCTCCTCGGAAGCGCGAGCGTACCATCCCCGTCGATAACTGGGGCGATTGTCGCGGCAAGAGCCAAGCCCGGCGACGTCATCGCGCCCCCAGCGGTTATCGTCTGGACGAGTGCGCCGGAAGCCCCATTGCCTCCGGCTGAGCAGCCTCATCGTTGAGCCCATAGAAAGATCAGGGTTGCCACAAGCCCAAGAGCGCTCCGACCGGCATGAAGAGCACCCCAGCGCTCGAGCATGCGGCGCGTTTCGGCCGTGGCGGCCTCCGGCGGCGTGTCCATGAGACGCCTGTTGGTCGGCATGATGATGAAGATCGTGTAAGGCCAATTTGCGAGCAGGACGATGGCTCCGAGCAGCCAACGCCAGTCGAGGGCGCTGATATAGGCGACGAGCCCGAGGACCCCGCCAACGATGGCAAGGCTCGCCTGCATGATGTAGCCCCGCTTATAGGACGGCTTCCACTCGGCGAGGAGAGAGCGATCGTTAAGCTGAAGGCGCGCTGGCTGCTCGGCTATATTGATGTAGATCGCTGCCCCCGTAAACACGCCCGCAATCGTAAGCGCAAGCTCTCCAGGCAGCATTCACCTTCCCCCTGATTGGTGCAGGTGCGGTGCTGTCCCCTTACTCCGCGAGGACGGTGACCGTCGATGCCGGCGAGAAGTTCACAGTTGGTCACAGTTGAGGTCCGCGGCGCCTTCGACGGTGTCGAGGATATCAGCGCGGTCTCGACACCATTCACGCTGGCTTGCGACGGCTATCCCCGGGCACCGATAGCCGAGCCGATTGTCGTGCGCAGCGCCAAGCACGGCGATGTCGTCACTAGTGTTCTCTTGGCTTCGTTTCCTAGTCGACTAAGTTTCTTGCGGTGAGGTTTGCGATTTGCGGCCGCCGCGCGCGACGAAAAACGCCCGACGTTACGCGGCCGGCACCCTCTGGAGTGATGCCGCCGACTTCGCAAGCGTGCTATCCATCTCCTCGAAGGTACGGCCCTTGGTCTCGAAGCCGATGAACCAGAAGGCGATGGCGCCGAGAATCCACCAGGAACCAAAATAGAGGAAGGCCGGCCCGAGGGCATCGAGCGTCGCCTTTGGGCTGATGTAGTCGGTCGAGCCGGCGATCAGTGCCAACCCGAGCGGTCCGATGATCTTGCCCATGTTGCCGATGCCATAACCGAGGCCCATGCCGCTCGTGCGCAGGCGCGTGGGCCACACCTCCGCCATGTAAGGTCCGACGATCGAATAGTTGCCGCTGCCGAAGAAGGCTGTCACCAGGATCATGACGAAGAACATCGACGCGGCGCCGATGTAAACATCGGCCATATGCCCGGCGACAGATATGGCCACCGCAGCGACCAAGCAGCACAAGACGCCCGAGCCACGGCGCCCCAACGGCTCTATGAGAGCCATGACAAAGAACCGCCTAATGATCGCGACCAGGCTCACCCATATCACCAGATAGGAAGCCTCGGCCGGGGTGACCTTGAGCACCAGCACGAATAGTGTCGTCTGCCACAGCAGTAGCCCGGCCCCGCCGCCCCCGCCATGCTAGTCGGTGCTCGCGACCGCGCGACCTGATCCGCACCCAGACGGCAGAGGGCAGAAACCGCGCCGAGGCGCAAGGACAGCCTGTGCCGACCCTCGAAGCTCACGGACGCGCAGAAGGTTGACGCCCGGGCGTCGGGCGGAAGGTGCCACGTTTGCCGAACTCGCGCGCAGCTACGACGTAGGCAAGAGCACGATTTCACGACTTGGAGCCTGATGCGCAATTGGCAGGCCAAGGTAAGGCCACACTGGACGCACTGGATCCAGATTGTCCTGGCTGCGGCGGTCGTCGTGGTCGCTGCGGCAGTCGGTACGGCGCAGATCTATCCGACATTCCCCGGATTCCGGGCTGTTGCGGGCCAGGGTTGCCCGTCCGGACGTCTTGGGCAACGGTAGATCGCGCATCGCATGTGCAGCAAGCGGGCGAACCAGCTAGTTGACTGCGCCGAGGCACTGAAACGCGCTGCTTTACTTGCACCGGGACGCAGCTCTGCCGTCGTTGTCTGGCGCATCATCTGACCCAGTGCTGCTCATGCGGGCGCCGGCGGCGCGCGTAGCTGGGCGATCAGCGACACGATTTCCGCGAACATCTGCCGCGACACCGCGACCTCGGCCATTTGGAACGTCACGTAGCGGCCACGTCTGACGACCTTGGCACCGATCTTGATCAGCTTCTCGCGCAGGCTGGTCAGCGACCACGGCTTTGCCACCTTGGGCATCGCCAGCGTTCGCATGAAGTTGCCGAGATTGTAGGAGAGGGCATGGAGCTGGAGACGCACGGCGTTGGCGACGAAGGAACAGGCTGGCCGACCGCGCGTTGATGATGCGATCAAAGTCGGCCTGTATCTGGCCAGCGATACCTATTCGCTCGCCGACGTCGCGGTCATCCCATACATCCTGCGGCTGGAACTGCTTCGGCTATCCCCGATCTGGGATGGGCGACGCAACGTCGCAGCTTGGTGGGAGCGGGTACGCCAGAGATCCTCGACCGACACCGGCGATCTTCAAACGGATGATGGAGGCGGACGCCGCGCCGTTCAAGAGTCTTCAGCCCGACCCATGGCCCGAGGTGCACGAGATGTTGCTCGCCGCTGCATAGCCGACCCCCTGAGCCTTATCGATAGTCCGGAGCACCTCCTCAACCAGGCGGGAGCCGCACTTTTAATCCGGCGCTCCTCAAAAAGCAGCGTGAGTAAGATCGGTTAGGTGGCCGAGAGCTGGAAGCCGCAGAGGAGCGGCGCCC
The DNA here is from genome assembly GCA_035634495.1 of Allostellaceae bacterium. Lineage (GTDB taxonomy): Bacteria > Pseudomonadota > Alphaproteobacteria > ATCC43930 > CGMCC-115725 > AP-15. The sequence goes on along the minus strand of DASQCY010000594.1, from coordinate 378 downwards.
TCGCCAGCGCGCCGAAATAATCCGCTGGCTGCTTGCACCGCGGCGGCGGCCGTAAGGCGATATTAACCAAACACGTGCTAGTTAAGGTCACATGCCCAATGACCTCGACCCCGACCGCTTTACCCTCCGGCAGGCCGCCCAAGCCCGCGATGACTTCGCTCAGGTCATGGTCGAGCTGGATTTTGTGAAGGAGCAACTGGCCCGCCTCCCGATGCAGGGATCAGGATTTCACCCCGGTTCGCATAATGTTCGGCAGTGCGATCCTATCCGCCGCCCTCGTCATCCTCTGGTTCGAGGCATTTTGGCGGCACTACCTCTGAGTGAAGCTCCAAGCCATCGGCCATGTACGCATCGGAGCTGAAAGCCTGCGGCCTCGGT
>DASQCY010000593.1:0-4028 GCA_035634495.1 Allostellaceae bacterium | reverse complement strand
ACGACAGACGGCCTCGCGGCCGCCGAGTTCGAAGAACACCAAGATATCAGCCCCTAACGGCTGGATCACGCGCCGTCACCTGCACGGTGCCCGGTCCCTCGCCCTGGGCCGTCATTCGCACCAAATGCGGTGGTCCATTTTCGTCGAGCCCCGGCTCCCAGGGGCCGTAGCCGCGATCGGGTGACCCTTGGTTCAATGCTGAAACCACGATTTCCTCCTCAAAATCTAGACCGAAGCCGTGCAAAGAAGCATCCGGTCACGAAGGATCTCGTGTAGTTTCAGGTCTTGAGTGTCGAGATTCCGTTCGCCATGACTTTTAGTTCGTAAATCCGCGCACCCGCAATCTGCCGTGATGGGGGATCTTGTCGCCGGTTGAAAGGAAAGGGACTGTAATGACTCGCACGCACTTCGCCGAAGGGCAAATCCTCTTCCGAGAGGGAGATGCAGCGGACGGTGTTTTTCGCTTACTCAGCGGTTACGTCGACGTACTCCGAGAGCTAGATGGCGACCCCGTCCTTCTCGGCACGGTTGGCGCCGGGCAGTTCATCGGGGAAATGGGCGTCGTGGAAAACCGCCCGCGCAGTGCGACCGCTCGAGCCGCCAGCGAGGTCGAGGTGGAGTTCCTCAACCCGACCGAGTTCCTCGACCAGATCGCTGGGTCGCCGCGGACCGCTCGCGAGTTGATTCAGCGCCTCAGTCAGCGGCTGCGCGAGGCCGACGATCGCATCGTCAATGATGAAAAGCGAAGCGGCCGAGCACACGGGGACTGGAAGGATGCCGACGATCAAACGGCCGTTCCATCAGTCAATAACGCGTATCTTGCTGCCAAGAATCCGTGGTTGCAGCGTCAGTTCCACACTCCGCTCGGTCTAGGCGATCTGCCGTTCGTCGTTGGTCGTCGGCCGGTTATTGGGGAAGGGCCGCCGCCGTGGCAACCAAACCTCAAGCTCGATGATACTGCGCCGTTCAGGCTATCTCGCAACCACTTCATTATCGAAAAGCGCGCTCGAGGCTATCATGTGCGCGACCTCCGCAGCACACTTGGAACGATCGTCAACGGCGAACCCATCGGCAATCATTTCCGCACCGATGATGCGCCGCTGCGAGCCGGAGAGAATGAAGTGATTGCCGGCGGCGTGGATTCACCTTTTGCCTTCTCCGTGTTCATAGGGTCGTCTTCCCGCACGTAATGCAGCGCTACCGGCGTCCCCTCCCGGCGACACGACGACGGCAATACGGCCGAAGGCTTTCAGCTGCTGGGAAAAGATCGATGGGGAGATGAATGACGCGCTAGGAGCTGGTGTTGTTTCTTTCCTGTATGATGGTGCCGTTCCAAGCGACGATCATTCCGGCCTTCCGATCACCGGCCGTCGCGGTGCCGCGCTCGCTGATCGACGCGGCGCGGATCGACGGCCTTGCCGAGTGGCGCATCCCGGCACGACGCGCGCTAAGGCTCCACCGGATTTCATACGGCGCAGGTTTCACCCTCGCAAAAGCACGCCCGATCAGGTCGGAAGTGCGGGTGCGTTGATAGGGCGAGAGCATCATTCCACTGGATACGGCCCTTCTGCGAAAGTCTCTTGATGATATCCCTTCGACCCAACGAGCCGGGCCAGAGGACTTCTGACCTCTTCATCGGCTCTTAGGCGGTCGAGGAGGAACTTGAAATCGCGGCGCGGCTGCCAGCCGAGCTCATCGCAGGCCCGTTCGTTGACATAGACGCGATCGATGCTCGGGACCATCCTCCAGCCCCGGCGCGCGTATTCTGCCTCATAAAAAGGAACGCGACGGCGCGCGGCGCGCGGGGCGGCGGCCCGCAGGTCCGGGAGGTCGCTGGGCGCAAAGGGCGTAGTCGCACTGATGATGTAGCGACGAAAACCGAGTGCGGGCGCTCGTTCGGCGGCGAGCAGATGCGCACTGACAACATCTTCGAGATCCACACGCCGGTAGAGGTATTCATTCACCTTGATGTTGGCGTCCGCATAAGCTTCCCGCACTGCGCTGTCGTCGTCCTCTTCGGGGAAGAACCGCGATGTTCTGAGCACGATGGATGCAAGGCCGTGGTTCCTATTGAAGATCTGGCAAAGGTCTTCCGCTGCGGCCTTGGTGACGCCATAAATGTTTCTGGGGATGGGCGTCACCTCCTCGGTCACCCATGCGGCCGGAGCCCCGGCGGGCGGCACGAGGGCGTCGCCAAAGACGCTCGTCGTGCTCGTATAGACGAACGACCTGACACCCGCCGCCACGGCCACTTCCAGCAGATTGAGTGTGCCGGTGACGTTGGTGTCGACGAAGTCCTGCCGACGATGGGTTGCGACATGCGGTTTGTGCAGCGTGGCCGTGTGGAAGACGGTCCGCACACCGATCATACAATCCATGACGCAAGACCGGTCGGTGATCGAGCCGACGCGAGTGGTAAACGCGCTCGGGAGAATGTCGAGGCCGACGACCTCATGCTCTAAGTCCCTTAAAGTTCGGACCAAAGCCTCGCCGAGATGCCCGGAACTTCCTGTGACCAACACTCTCATCGTCCCCGGCTCGTCCTCTTACGGCCATTGGCTCGCAGTCCGGAAGCGCCATCCCGAGCCACACTAAACTGGAACGTTCGCACCACTGGGGCCGCTAACAGCACGGTAGATAGGGTCTCGGCATCGGGCTCCCTTGAGCTAATCGTTCCGGCATCTCAACGCTTTTCTGCTGGCAGACGGCTTCGATCCGATGTCGGTCTGGATCGATCACGAAGGCGGCGTACTAGGTGGGCCCGTAGCACGGTCGAAGCCTAGGGACGACCATTATTGGTTCCGCCGGCTCGCAACGCTTCGGAATGGAAGGCGTCCACCGCAGCGCGCGTTCAGAAACAGCGGCCCCCAGCTATGCGCCGCGGCGCATATCCTCGATGATTCGTGCGGCTGCAAGCGCGGGGTCGTCGCTTTTGACGATCGGGCGGCCGACGACGAGGTAATCCGCCCCCGCCGCGATCGCCTCCGCGGGAGTTCCGGGACGCTTGTGGTCGTCGGCCGAGGTGCCCGCCAGCCTTATCCCTGGTGTCACGATTAGGAGCTTTTCCTCTCCGGCGAGCTGACGGATGCGGTCTGGGTTGTCGTGTGGGGCTGCGATGATGCCATCGCAGCCGCACGCGATCGATCGCTTCACGCGCATTCGGATCAACTCTTCAACGGAGCAAAGGTAGCCGAGATCGCGCAGGCCATCCTGATCGACACTGGTCAACACCGTGATCGCGAGGATTTTCAGTCGCGAATCGCCCCGTCCCTCGACCGCGGCTTTCATGATCTCGCCGTCGCCATGCACGGTAATGAGACTAAAACCCCGTTCCGCTGCCCTCGCGACCCCCTGTTTCACGGTCTCGCCGATGTCGAACATCTTGGCATCTAGGAAGACTTTCTTGCCGCGCTTGATCAGCTCGTCGATCAGGTCGTCGAACCCGGCGGCGAATTGCAGCCACAAGCCGACTTTGAAAAACGAAACCAGCCCGTCCAGTTCGCCGACCAGGTCGCGAGCCTCGCTGATGCTCGGCACGTCAAGCGCGACGATAAGTCGGTCTTCGATCCGGTCGGGGACCTCACGGGGAAGAGACATTCGACATTCACCGCCAAGTCAGATGATCGCGGCCGAGCCTAGCGCGGCGGGAGGGCGATAGCCATGCTGCATGTCGTCGTACCTTAGCGACCTGTTTTCGTCAGCGAGGCCGAGATCATAAGAGCATTAGCGACGGCGGTACTTCCGGTAATGTCAGCCACGCCTCGCGAATCGGCGGGCGCCAGATTATCAGCCACCGATGCCCGGCCCAGATGGAGAAGCCGAATGTCAACCAACCCTGCCCACCCCTGGCACCCCCTGTTTCGTGCCGCCGGGAGCATCCTTTTGCTTGCGGCCGCGAGCTGTGCCCCGCCCCCGACCACCGCTTCGGTCGCAATTCCACCGATTCCGCCGCAACAGGGGCGCGCCTGGTTCTATCGCGAGGTCGACACTGCCGACCAAAACACGACTACCCCCTACGTCCGCCTCAA
>DASQCY010000592.1:0-3650 GCA_035634495.1 Allostellaceae bacterium | reverse complement strand
CCGGCTGCTGTGGCGCCGGCTCTACAACCTCGCGGCCGAGCGCCTGCGCCTCGATTGAAGAAGATCGCACAGAAGCCGCACAGCCGGATCTCGTTCTCCCGACCGGCGACGCCCTTGGCAGGCGCCTCCACCGTGACCAGTAGTGACGTCAGCCACTATTGGCCAGCGTTGTTAGCACCACTTTTACCAGCGACATTCGGACAATGACCCGGCGGACGACAAAGGTTATTGTCTAGAAAGTCTCTGCACGCTGGAAGCGTCAGAGCTAACCCTGCGACAATACCATAAAGCACGATGAAGCGCCAAAATGCTCTCATTCTCCGCGACATCTGCTTACCTCCGGGCCTACGGTCATACTGTTGTGAGAGAACATCGAGCACAACCGCCAATCAGAGGATCTAGGGTGGGTTACAGGGGCCTGCCCACAAACTGCCCCACAGGGGCCAGTTTTTCGCTGCCCGGTCTGCGAAAAAGCGTAGTCTCCTCCCTGTGAGAAACCCGCGATGACAGTGCCGCTTTTACGCACAGAAGCTGTCTCCAAGACCTATCGCATGCCGGACCACATCGGCAGGCTGGTCCTCGACCATTTGGACTTCGCGTTGCGCGACGGCGAGATCGTCGCGATCCTCGGGAAATCGGGCTCCGGCAAGTCGACCTTTCTGCGCATCCTCGCCGGCCTCGTGCCGCCGAGCGACGGTGTCGTCGAATACCGCGGGCACAAGGTGACCGAGCCGGCGCACGGCATCGCCATGGTGTTCCAGTCCTACGCGCTCTTTCCGTGGCTGACCGTTCTCGGCAATGTCGAGCTCGGTCTCGAAGCACTCGGCGTCTCCGCCGTCGACCGGCGCCGGCGCGCGGTTGAGGCGATCGACGTGATCGGGCTCGACGGGTTCGAAACCGCCTATCCGAAAGAGCTTTCGGGCGGGATGCGGCAACGCGTCGGCTTTGCCCGGGCGCTCGTCGTCAACCCGGACGTCCTGCTCCTCGACGAGCCGTTCTCACAGCTCGACGTGCTGACCGCGGAAACCTTGCGCGGCGATCTTCTCGATTTGTGGGAAGCCAGCCGCATCCCGACCAAAGGGATCGTCATGGTCTCGCACAATATCGAAGAGGCGGTCGAAGTTGCCGACCGCATCCTGATCTTCAGCAGCGACCCCGGTCGCATCCGGGCCGACATCCCGGTCGCACTGCCGCGGCCGCGCACCTCCGAAGGCGCCGGGTTCCGCCAGATCGTCGACCAGGTCTACACGCTGTTGACGACGGTGCCGGGCCGCGACGGCCGGCGCGGAGCGCGGCCCGAGCCGATCGGGATCGGCTACCGCCTGCCCGACGCTTCGGTGCAGCAGCTCTCGGGGCTGATCGATACGTTAACCGAGGCGCCCTACCACGGCCGCGCCGACCTGCCGCAGCTCGCCGACGAGGAGAACCTCATGATGGACGAGCTGTTCCCGCTGATCGAGACCTTGCAGCTGCTCGGCTTTGCCCATGTCAGTGGCGGCGACATCGAGCTGACGGCACTCGGCCGTGCCTATGCCGAGGCTGACATGCTCGCGCGCAAGCAGCTCTTCGCCGAGGCGGTTCTCAAGCACATCCCGCTCGCCGCCCATATCCGGCGTGTCCTTGACGAGCGCCCTGGTCACACGGCTCCCGCCGCGCGGTTTCTGCGTGAGCTCGAGGATCACCTGTCCGAGTCCGAGGCGCAACGGGTGCTCGACACCGTCATTAATTGGGGTCGGCACGCCGAGATCTTTTCCTACGATTCCGATACCGAGGTGCTGAGCCTCGAGAATTTCTGAATCGGCGATCAGCTGCCGTGGAACGCACTGCGTGCCACATCGGCCCGGGCAACTTCGGGCGGCATCAGCCAGACGTAAAAGGTGTCCTTGCTATAGCTGCCGCCGCCGCCCTCCCCGCTGCCGCCGTTGCCGCCACCCGCAATCCAGTCTCGCAGCGACACGATCTTGACGTACACCTCCTGCCCGGGGACGAGCGCGACGTCCTTGTCCTGGTTGAAGTCTTTGCCGTAGCTGTCGACGGTGATGTGGTACGGACCAGCCGGGAAATCGCGATACGACGCACCCCCCGGTTCCGATATCGCGACGATCGCATCATTCATACGGATATAGGGGGTGTTCGGGCTGTCGTATGCATCGATCGGGCGGTAGAACCAGACCCGGGCGTCCCCCGCCGGGATCGGCGGGATCGTGACCGAAGCCGTTGTCGGGAGCTGCGAGCAGGCCGCCGTCGCGAGCAAGAGAATGCCGGCGCCGGCCTGAAGCGGCAGGCGCTTCAAGGCTAGGATCGTGCGCAAGTAGCTTCCCCCATTAGGTGTCCTCCGGGCTCGGCATCGCCGGCGATCAGCTGCCGTAGAACGCACTGCGCGCCACCTCGGCTCGGGCGACCTCGGGCGGGATCTGCCAGACGTAAAAGGTGTCCTTATTGTAGCTGCTGCCACCGCCGCCGGCATCCCCGCTGCCACCGCCTCCACCGGTAACCCATTCTCGCAACGACACAACCTTAATGAATATCTCTTGTGCGGGGACGAGCGCGACATTCTGGTCCTGTTGGGGGGAATTGAGATAGCTGTCGACGGCGATGTGGTATTGACCGGCCGGAACGTCGCGATACGACGCGCCCGCCGGTTGCGATATCGCGACGATCGCATCGTTCATACGGATATAGGGGGTGTTCAGGCTGTCGTAGGCATCGATCGGGCGGTAGAACCAGACCCGGGCCTCACCTGCCGGGATCGGCGGAATCGTGACGGAAGCCGTTGTCGGTAGCTGCGAGCAGGCCGCCATGATGAGCAGAAGAATCGCGGCACCGGCGTGCACCGGCCGACGCGAAATGATGGCGGGGTGGATCGACATCCGCTACCTCCGTGTATGCATGATCAGCCGCCGCCGTAGAACTGGCTGCGCGCCACATCGCCCTGCGCAACTTCGGGCGGAATCTCCCAGACGTAGAAGGAGTCGCGCCTGTAGTCATTGTTGTTCCTGCCGCTGCCACCCGCTACCCAGTTTCGCAAACACAAGATCTTGAAATATGCTTGTTGCCCGGGGAACAGATAGGCGTATCTCGACTGGTCGGGGGCCGTCAGGTAGGTGTCCACCGTGACCTGATATTGGCCGGGCTGAACATCGCGATAGGAGGCGCCACCGATTTGCGATATCGCGACGATTGCGTCGTTCATGCGGATGTAAGGGGTGCTCACGCAATCGTATGGCCCCGGGTCGCGGTAGAACCAGGCGCGGGCTTGGCCGGCCGGGACCGGCGGCACCGCCACCACCACCGTTGGTGGGAGCGGGGCGCAGCTCGCGATGGCGAGCAAGAGCGGACCCGCGCCGGCCGTCAGAAGACGCGTCGAGGCTATCCAACGGCAGCGCATGTGCTTCCTCCGCCCAGCTTCACGATATGGGATTCTAGGCGGGTGCTTGCGATACTATAACCGGTTGGTGTTCTCGGATCGGGGTTGCATGCGCGCGATACCTCGTTCTGGAATAACTCTCGACTGTGCAGAGTCGTAGTAATGCAGAGGTTCGCCCACTCGGGATGGTTCTCTTAGCGTGGAGGATGCGATGACGAGGCTCGGGCTCGGCGCTCTTTGTGTTGCGATCCTTGCGATCGCCGGATGCACCCAAATGGCCGCC
>DASQCY010000591.1:0-2506 GCA_035634495.1 Allostellaceae bacterium | reverse complement strand
GATCCGAGATTGCCTTGCATACTCAGGTTTCCTGAAGAGTCGAAACCGAACATCCTTTGTGCGGCTCACATCTTGCCGGCCGGCGCCGGCGCGCCTTGCACGTTGCTTCCGACGTCTCTGATGCCGAGTAGCTCGCGTTTCCTCTTGAGCGCACTGCCGTGCAGGCCATTCTGGTCGGAAAGCACATCGCCCGACCAGCCGTCGTATTTCACGAAGGCGCCGGAATGCGAGCTGCCACCGTTGGGCATGGGAATGCGCTTCGTCACCTGCTTTTGATCGAGATCGAAGACGACGACCTCGAAGCTCGAGTTGCAGCTAATCCACAATTCGTTTGCATCCGGATCTGGGTGCAGCGTTCCGTGATCGCCGCGGATGCAGTTGGTGACGAACTGGTCGACGGGCCGTTCCGACTTTTCCATCAGCGTGGTATCGATGAAGCCGACGACCTTGCCCCTGTTATGGGATTCTTCGCCCTTGCCGATGACATAAAGATCTTTGTCGTTCCAGCCGAAATGCGCGCCGTAAGGTCCTTCCACGCCCGCGCGCGCAACCCCCACGATCTTGTTCGCCTTGCGGTCATACTTGAACACGCGGCTCGTCACCGCGCCGGTGAAGTAGGCGTATTTGTTGTCCGCGCTGAAAGCGACCCAGACCGGATTGCTCTCCTGGATCGGAATGGTGCCGATCACCTTCCAATCCTTGGTGCTGATGCGCACCATGATGTTGCCGAAGGTATCCTTGCGCGCGGCGCTGTCGCGGAAACGGCCGCCGGCGATGATCTCCTGCCCATCGGGTGAGGCGAAGTACAGATAGGTATCGATTCCGATGTCATTGAAGTCGAGCCCGCCGACCACCTTGTTGTCCTGCGCGGGGTCGAGCACGAACAAAGGCTGGCCCCACCCGTAGCTCATGACGTAGTGGCGCCCGTCCGGCGTGTTCAGGACCTTGGCGTGGTGCGGGTTGCCGTTGGTGTGCAGAACCTTGTCCAGCTTCAGCGTGCGTGCATTGATGATCAACAGGCGGCCGAAACCCATTGTCCCGAACGTCCCCTCTCCGGTCGGCAGATAGATCCACTTGCCGTCGGGAGAGACGCCCACCCCGTGGTCCTCGAACACGTTTTTCCAGCCCCAGGCCAGAACGTCGTAATGCTGCGAGGTGACGACCTCGCGGCTATCGGCGTCGACGATGGCGATGCCGGGCAAGGTCACGCCGCTGAGAAGGCCGCCATAGCCCGGTCCCTCCGTCGTGACGAAGACCAGCGGATGCTTTTTCGGGTCCCAGGCATCAGGGCCGCTCGAATCGAAACTCTTCTCTAGCGCCACGCCGAGCTTGGTCGCCAGCGGCGTCGCCCAATTATCGTCCGCGGATGCGCGTGAAACTGGCGATAACAATATTGCGCCGACGGCAGGGAGCGCGACTAACCAGCGCGGCCAACGAAGCGGGGTTTTCGACATTGCAGTTCTCCTTGAGCTGCGCGTTGCGCACGGATTCGCACGCCGGATGCTTCGATCCAAGCATCAGTGACAGACATCGAAACTCTTCGCCATGATTGCGGCGACCGGATTGGAAGCCACAGCGATCGTGCGCAACAGGCGTCGTCTTTGAAGATCGATCACCGCGACTTTGCTCGCGTCTTCCAACGCGATATAGAGCTTGGCGCCGTCTTGTGTGACTGCGCCCTGGCCCGGACTGCCGGGCAGCGGAATATCGGGGGCCTGGCTCAATCGGTCGAGGTCGTACACCAACAGCTTTCGTTCCGTCGCGCTCGGCACCAATGCAAGCGTATCGAACCAACCGCTGTGGACGGTGGTCATTCCGGCTCCTCCCTTGAGCATGGCGGCGACCGTCAACGATGCGTTGGCAACGATCGTTACGGTCTTTTCAGAGTTGTCGGGGACCACCAGGTAGCCGCCAAACCCGCTTGGAAACGCTTTGAGCGCGTCGCGTCCAACCTCGATCTCTCGAACCGCGCGGAAATTGCTCAGGTCGACCAGACCGATTGTCGGGCTACCCTGCGCCTTCACGTATCCCATGCGGCCGCTCGGGGAACGAGTGAGCCCGGCGGCCTGAGCGGAGCGCAGACCGGAGACGGCGATTTCTTCGATCAGCTTGCCACGCGCCACGTCGATGACACCTATTCCGTCCAAGCGTTCCGCCACGACATACAAGAACGCCCCATCGGCGCCAAATATGAGGTCCCGGATCGGCGAAAGTCCTGCCAACCGTGAGGCGACCCGATTCCGCATTAATTCGACGAAGGCCACGCTCCCGACCGAAAAGTCGGCTGCTGCCACCACGTATCCATCGGGGCTTGCAATCAGCCTATGGGGCGTGAAGTCCAAATCAATCGTAAGCCGATGGCCATTCGCCAAGTCGACGACCGACACCGCTCGTGCAATCCCGTCGACTGCCACAAGCTTGCGGGTCGCCTCCGATACCACGACCTGTTCGGGAAAAAGACCAGCGTCGAGCGTGCCCACCACTCCATCGCTGTCCCTTTCAACGA
>DASQCY010000590.1:0-22703 GCA_035634495.1 Allostellaceae bacterium | reverse complement strand
GCATCACGCCGTGCAGCTGGAAGATGTCGACATAGTCGGTGCCGAGCCGGCGCAGCGAGTTGTCGAGGCTCGCAACGGCGCGCTCGGCGGCGCGCCGGCCCGCGCTGCGCGGGATCCACGCCTTGGTGGCGATGACGACATCCTCGCGCCGGACATTCCTAATCGCCTCGCCGACGACCGCTTCGGTGCCGTATGCCGCAGCGGTGTCGAGCAGATTGACGCCCATGTCGAGGGCTTGGCGGACGAGGGCTACGGCCTCGGCATTGCTCTTGCCGGTGCCGAGCCCGAGTTGGCTGAACCCGCCGCAGCCGAGACCGGCGACGCTGACCCTGAGTTCGGTCCGACCTAGCGTGACGTATTCCATGACCCCTCCCGCTGTATCCGGAACGTCAGGCGCGGACGCGCCGCGCCAGATGCGGCGCGTCCAACCCGACCCCGACCAAGTGGCCGAAGAGGCTCGCGAGGCGAGCGCGGTCGGCTTCGGGCAAGGGCGGAGCGAGCAATGAGGCGATGTTGGTGCGCAGATGCTCGGGATCGCCTGTACCGAACAGCACCACATCGACCCCGGGCTCGTGCCTTGCGAAGCGATAGGCGGCGTCGATGACGCTCTTGGCACCGCCTTCGTGGATCAGAAAGCCGAGCGGATCCTCGGTCTCGGCGAGCCGTTGCGGCACCTCCCCCTCGGCCGCGAGCTCGCGCATCGTCGCCGCCAGCTGGCCCGGCCGCGAGAAGATGTTGCGCACCGCGAACATCAGCAATGTCCCGACGCGATGCCGTCGGGTCAGCGGAAAGACCGCCTCGCGCGCGTTTTGATGCATCATGTGAAAGCCGACCATCGCGACATCCCACAGACCATCGACCACGGCACCCTGCAACATCTTGTGCTCGGGGTCATGCGGTGCGGTCTCGGTGATGCCGAGGTGACGGAACTTGCCTTTGGCTTGTTCCTTCAGCAAGGCCGGTGCGATGACGTTGCGCGCATGGTCGTAGGCGCCGGGTGCCACGCCGTGCAGCTGATAGACGTCGATATAGTCGGTGGCGAGCTGGCGCAGCGAATTATCGAGCGAGGCGACAGCGCTGGCAGCAGTCGAGTTCGGGTTGCTGACATTGAACGGCGCCTTGGTGGCGATCACGACCGCCTCGCGCGGGACCGCCTCGAGCGCCTTGCCGAGCACCGCTTCGGTGCCGTAGGCGGCGGCCGTATCGAACAGGTTGACCCCCAGGTCGAGCGCGCGATGGATCAGTGCCACGGCCTCGGCCTCGCTCTTGCCTCTGCCGAGCCCGAGCCGGCTGAACCCGCCGCAACCGAGCCCCGCGACACTGACGCGAAGCCCGGTTCGGCCGAGCGCGACGTATTCCATGATCCCTCCGGAACAAATGGTCCCGAGAAGTTAGCAAAAAGCGGACCGCCAAATGTGCCCGCTCGGCCCACTGCGATGGCAAAGAGTGCGAAATTGGGTCACACTGGGAGGCAGCAGCGATCCGGAGGGACGGAGCATGATCACCAAATTCACCACGGTCTATGCTGGCCACGTCGATCTCCCCGACCGGGGACAGAACGCCACCCCGGCCAACGAACGGCGATATTCGAACGAGCATCTCGCGAGTGTCTTCGACAAGACCGAAGCCATCGCCAAGAAAATGGATGCGCTCGGCTTCGATACCCTGTGGCTCGCCGAGCACCATTTCCAGCACGAGGGCTACGAGTGCATCCCCAATGACTTGATGATGGCGGTGCACCTCGTCCATGTGACAAAAAACCTGAAGATCGGCTGCGCTTTCAACATCGCGCCTATGTGGCATCCGCTGCGCCTGGCCGAGGATTTTGCGACCGCCGACATCCTGACCGGCGGCCGCACGATCTTTGGCGTCGGCCGCGGCTACCATACCCGCGAGGTCGAGACCTTCGATGCCCCGATGTTGAACCAGGAAGCCAATCGCGACCTGTTCGAGGAGCAGGTCGAGATCATCTTCAAGGCCTTCAACGAGGAATCGTTCTCGCACCGGGGCAAGCACTACACCTTGCCGCCGCGCGTCCCTTACCGCGGCTACGAGCTCGAGCAGCTGACCCTGGTGCCGCGCCCGATCCATCGCCCGGTCGAGTGCTGGCAGCCGATCGTCAGCGCCAACCCGCGCGGGCTCGATTTCATGGTGCGGCACGGCATCAAGGGTGCTGTCGGCGGCGGTGCCGCGACGATGCAGGCGGGGCCGATCACCGGCTACCGCGAGGCCGCCGCGCGGGCGGGCAAGGAACTGGCGCTCGGCGAGGACCTCCAGCTCGGTCTGCACTTCCACCTCGGCAAAACCCGCGAGCAGGCGATCCGCGAGATCACCCCGATCTACGAGGAGCACGTCAAGATGTTTGCGCCGCTGGGCTTTGTGCCGGGGCTCACCGCGGACCAGATCGCCGCGGTCGCGCGCCGCGGCGGCTGGGCCGCTGCCGGCGTGCCGACTGTCGAGCATTACATGGATCAGGGTTCCTGGTTCGCCGGCACTCCGGGACAGCTCGTCGACCGGCTCAAAGGCTTCGAAGAGCGCTACCCCGGGATGCAGCACATTTCCCTCAGCAACCCGATCGGGACGCCCGAGGTGGTCATGCTCGAGCAGTTTCAATGGCTCGCCGAGGAAGTCATGCCGGCATTCAAAGCGCCTCGCCGATAGAGAAATTCTTCCCCTCGGATTCACGCTGCGCGAGCGCCGCCCCATATTTTGGCGGTGGCCCCCGCGAGCCAGGCCGCCGCCGATGAGGGTTAGAGGATGCAGAGCCAAAACCGGTTTCTCGACGATCTCGCGCGCGTGGCCGCGGGCGCATTGGGCACGCTTTCGGGTGTCAAGACCGAAGTCGAAACGCGGCTGCGCGAGCAGCTCGAAAGGGTGCTCGCCGGAATGGATCTCGTCAGCCGCGACGAGTTCGAAGCGGTCAAGGCGATGGCCGCCAAAGCTCGCTCCGAGCAGGAAGATTTGGCACATCGGGTGGCCGAGCTCGAATCGCAGCTTGCCGCCCTCTCCGGGCGCGATATCCCGGAGAGTCCGATCAGCGCTCCGGGCTCGTCATAATTCTGGCGGAAAGACGCCGAAATACGCCAAATATTAACTTGCGCAGATCGTTGTACGTTGTCAGCTTCGGTTCCAGGACGTAGGTGCTTGCGTCAGGGCACAGTCATCTCGGGTCGCTGGCGATCCGACATCGGCGCCGCCCCGTCGACCCGCTCGAGGAGCGTCCGATGACCTCTGTTTCGATCGCCGAACCGACCCCATTCTCGGGTAACCCCATCGACCTCGTCGAAGAGATCGTCGTCGCCAATGATTGGGCGCATGACCGGGCCAGCGAGGAGGAGCTGGTCGTCGAGATTTCCGGCCGTTGGTGCGATTATCGGCTGTATTTCGTGTGGCAAGAGGAGATTTGTGCGATGCACTTCTCCTGCGGCTTCGACATGAAGGTGCCAAGGGGGCGCCGGGGCCCGGTGTACGAACTTCTCGCGCTCGCCAACGAAAGGCTGTGGTTGGGACATTTCGATCTCTCGGCTGAGGACAATTCGCCCGCCTTCCGTCACGCGGTCCTGTTGCGTGGCGTCCCGGCGGCGAGCGCTGAGCAAGTCGAGGATCTCGTCGATATTGCCTTGTCGGAATGCGAGCGCTTCTACCCAGCGTTCCAGTTCGTCGTCTGGGGGGGCAAATCGCCCGCGCAAGCAATCGCATCGGCGATGATCGATCCGGTTGGAGAAGCTTGAGCGAGGGGCGGCACGACATGCGCGATGGCAAAGGGCTGCATCGCAGTCTAGTGCTGGTCGGGTGTGGCAAGATGGGGACGGCGATGCTCCGTGGTTGGCTTGCCGGCGGTGCGATATCGCGGTTCTACGTCGTCGAACCAGAAGGCATGCCGCCTGGGTTGGCGCCCGCGCCCGAAATAGAATGGCACACCACGGCCGACACATTGCCGCTGGGGCTGGCTCTGGATGCCGTTGTCCTTGCCGTCAAGCCGCAAATCATCGATGCGGTGTTGCCGCCCTATCGTCGCTGGGCGCGCCCCGAAACGCTTTTTGTCTCGATCGTGGCCGGCAAGACCCTGGCCGGTCTCGGCCGCCATCTCGGTCCCGCTGCGGTCATTCGCACGATGCCCAACACACCCGCTGCAATCGGGCGCGCGATCACCGTCGCCTGCGCCAACCCCCGCGTCACCCAGGAGCAACGGCGGCTCTGTGATCGGCTGCTGGCCGCTATAGGCGAGAGCGCCTGGGTTGAAGACGAGGCGCTGATCGACGCGGTCACGGCGGTGTCTGGGAGCGGGCCCGCCTATGTCTTCCTACTGATCGAAGCATTGGCTCGGGCAGGTGAAGACGAGGGGTTGCCGCCAGCCTTGGCCCTGCGGCTCGCCCGCAGCACTGTGGCGGGATCTGGCGAGCTGGCCCGGGTCGCCACGGAGAGCCCAGCGACCCTGCGCGAGAACGTCACGAGCCCGGGCGGCACGACCAGGGCGGCGCTCGACGTGCTGATGGCCCCTGACGGTCTCGAACCGTTGATTGCGCGCGCGGTCGCCGCGGCGGCGGCGCGCTCGCGTGCGCTCGCAAGCTGATCCAAGCGAACCGGAGAAAGGTGCCATGCCGAAGACGGCTGCCGGAGGCGGACGCCGCCGAAGCGCTGACGGTGGGCAGAGCGACGCCGACAGGATCATCGATGCAACTCTTGCTCGGGTGGCGAGCGAGGGTTGGCGGCATCTGTCGCTTGCCGCGATCGCGGATGCGGCCGAGCTGCCAATCCTGCGAGTCTATCGTACATTCGGGTCGAAACGGGCGATCCTTCGCGGTCTCTATCGACGGGTCGACGCGGCGGCTCTCGCCGAACCACCGCCGGCCGAGCCGGCAGAACGCCCACGGGATCGGCTGTTTGATCTACTAATGCGGCGATTTGACACACTCCGGCCATACAAGCCCACCCTCGAAGTGCTACGGCGCGAATTGCCGGGTGATCCGGCTACGGTCCTTTGCGCGGGAGCCTCGTTGCTGCGCTCGATGCGGTGGATGCTGGAAGCGACCAATATTTCAACCGGTGGTCTTCGCGGCGCTGTCGCGGTCAAGCTTACTGCGGCAGCCTATTTATCTACGATGCGCGTCTGGCAGCGCGACGATTCACCGGATCTCGCACGTACAATGGCAGCGCTCGACGCGCGCCTGCGTCGGATCGAGCGTTGGCTCGCGCCGACGGATCGCCGACGGCGCGACGAAGAGCCTGCTCCTCCCTAATTTTGCTGCACTGCAAAAGTATCTTGACGCGGGTTAAAAAGCGACCGATATGAAACCCGTTGTGCACCGCACAATATTTTCAGCCCCTGAACCGGAACCCGTAGTCATGGCCGAAGGACAAGCACGCCCAAGCTTTTTCGATTTTGATGTGACCAAGATGATGGCTGACTTCCGCTTTCGTCCGTTCGACGTCGAGGCATTGATGGCCTGCCAGCGTCGTAACATCGAAGCGCTCACGCAGGCGAACCAGCTTACAGTGGAAGCCGTCCAGGCGGTCGCCCGGCGCCAGATTGAAATCGCGCGTCAGACTCTCGAGGATATGTCGACGTTGCTGCGCGACCTCGCCCAGCCGGCTACGACCGAAGACCGCATCACCAAGAACACCGAATATGCGAAGCAGATACTCGAGAAAAGCCTAAGCAATAGCCGCGAAATCACCTTGTTGGCGACCAAGGCCGGCACCGAGGCGGCCGATGTCCTGCGCAGGCGCGCTTGCGAAGGGCTCGATGAGATCCGCGACTTTGCGAAGCAACAAAGCGCGCATTGATTAGATCGCCTAGACCGTAAGGCTGCGCCGCATCGCAGCTTGGTGCCGTCGAACCTTCCACTCCTAGTGCGGCAGATGGACGCGGGCGCGCAGACCGCCCTGCGGCGAAGTCTCAAGGGTGACCTCGCCGCCGTGACTGCGCGCCACGTCGCGGGCAATCGTCAGGCCGAGACCGATACCTCCAGTCGACGGATTGCGCGACGGATCAAGGCGAATGAATGCACGGAATACGCGGTCCCGATCCGCCAGCCGTATCCCAGGTCCGTCGTCGTCGACCAGGATGTCAATCCCATCAGCGACCACGACCCCGGTCAGCCAGACATGGCTGCCGTGCCGGCGAGCGTTGTCGATCAGGTTACCGATGCATCGACGCAACGCGTTGGGTCTCACCAGCATCACGTATTCTGGTGGTGTAGCGACTGACAGCGGCGTCCGTTCCCGCCGCATCGCGGCGGCCAGCTCTTCGAGCAGCAACGAGATGTCGATATCGACCGGCACCTCGGTCCCTTCACCGCGCACAAAGTCGAGATAGCCGTGCACCATGCGCTCCATCTCGGCAACATCCGATTTGAGTTCTTCGACCGCGGGATCGTCGTGGAGCAGCTCCAAGGCGAGTTTCATCCGCGTTAATGGTGTGCGTAGGTCGTGAGACACCCCGGCCAGCATCTGTGTCCGTTGGCGGATCTGGCGTTGAATCCGATCGCGCATCTTCATAAACGCGATTGCCGCCTGCCGGACCTCGACCGCGCCTTCTATCTTGAAGAACGGAACCGGGCGTCCCTTTCCGAACCCCTCGGCTGCCGCCGCCAAACGGCGCAACGATTTGACTTGGTTGCGTAGAAAGATCGTAGCCACCGCCAGCAGTACCAATGACGAACCGACCATCCACATGACGAAGATGTAGGTCGTCGAGCTGTACAACCGATTTCGCGGAACATCGACCGTCAGCACCCCCTCGGAAAGCTGTACACTGATCTGAATGGCGTACGGATCGCCGAGGGTTTCAATCCTGTAAGGAAGGTTGACACGCCCGCGCATCGCCTGGGTCAGCTGATCTTCAAGCAGCGTGCCGCTGGAGGGCAACTGAGGAGGGAGCCTTTCGCCGGCTCTTACCTTGAGGTCGAGGTCGGTCACCGCAGCAGCCTTTTCGAGTAATCGAGCGGCCTTGGTGTCCGAGCCGGCACCCTGCATCGCCTCGATCAACAGGGCGATGTCGCCAGCAACCCCGGCCGAGAGACGCCACGAGACCGCCGCCCAGTGGCGATCGTAAAAGATCCAGGTTGCGATCGCCTGTAACAGCACGAGCGGGACAACGATGATCAGCAGGGCACGGCCGAACATCGTGCGCGGCAGCACTCGCTTAATCCATCCTCGTGGACGGACTTCGAACTCGCCCCGAGGCTCTGCGTCGGGCCCCGCGGGAGGAATCGCGGTTTCGAACTCGCGCGCTGCCACCGTTGCCATCCGGTTGCCGTCAATCCGGCTTGAGGGCATAGCCAGTGCCGCGGACTGTTTGCAGATAGCGCGGGAACCGCGGATCACGCTCGAGCTTGCGGCGTAGCCGCGTCATCTGGACATCGACATTCCGCACGTTGCCGCTAAACTGGGCCGAGAGCGACAGCTCTTCTCGCGAGATCGCCTGCCCCGCCCTCAGCGCCAAGGCGGAGAGCAGCCCCGCTTCAGCGGCCGTGAGATGCACGCGCTCGTCGTCGCGAAAGAGCTCTCCGCGAACGATATCGAAGCGGCAGCCGCCAAAGCGGATTTCGCGCCGGCCTTCATTCGGCGCGGGCCGACGTTGCAATATGTTGCGGATACGGAGGACCAGCTCTCGCGGCTCGAAGGGCTTTGAGAGATAGTCGTCGGCCCCCTGCTCCAGTCCGTTTACGCGGTCTTCGGGCTCGGCCATCGCGGTCAGCAGCAGGATCGGAACCCGGCCCTCGCGGCGCAACGCGCGCGTCAGGTCCAACCCGTTCTCTCCCGGCATCATCACGTCGAGGACGACCAGATCGAAAGCGAAGCTGGCCAACCGGGCGCGCGCCTCGCTCGCATCGCCGGCGATCGTCACCCGGAACCCGCTATCCGAAAGATACCGGCGCAACAGCTCTCCGAGGCGGGCGTCGTCGTCGACCACCAGCAGATGGGGTTCTGGGGGATCGAGGTCGGGATCGCGCACCATGGGAGCATTATATGACGGACCCGCCATTAACGCTTGGCCGGCGAGGTGCGCTGGAAACGGCACCGATCGTCCTCGTCAGCGATGATCCCGAGCAGTACCCTGCGGAAACCCTCTACCGCCTTCGCCCCGGCTTGGCGATAGGCGTTGGCGACGCGAGCGCGTTGCGGCTCAGACAGCCGACGCTCCAGCTCGCGCCCCTTCAGCGTGAGTTCGAGAAGCCGTTGCCGCCGGTCCTGGGCACCCCGGCGGCGGATGATGAACCCTTGCCGCACCAGTTGGCCGAGAACACGGCTCAAACTCTGCTTGGTGATACGCAGAATGCCGAGCAGCTCGCCGACCGTCATCTGCGGATGGCGTCCGACGAAATGGATGACCCGATGATGGGCGCGCCCGAAAGCGTACTGCGCGAGGATCGCGTCGGGCTCTGCGGTGAAATCGCGATAGGCAAAGAACAGCAGCTCGATCCCTTGCCGCACCTCGTCCTCGGGCGGAGAGGGCGGGCGGACGAGTGATTTTATGTCAGACATATTGACTTATCTTGCAACCTCGGATATCGGTAAGCCGTTATCTGCGGTATAAGGTCCGGTGGCGATCCGCCGGTTGGTGCCGAGTAATCGGACGCTGCGAATCGACGGTTTCGGTGCGAGGAAGGCGCCATGTCCATGATCCCCTTCGACAACCGTGACGGCTTCATCTGGTATGACGGCCGCCTGGTTCCTTGGCGCGATGCCAAGCTGCATGTGCTGACCCACGGGCTGCATTATGCGAGCTGCGTCTTCGAAGGCGAGCGCGTCTACAACGCCAAGGTCTTCCGGCTGGAGGATCACAACGAGCGTCTTCGCAATTCGGCGCGGATCCTCGGCTTCGAAGTGCCGGCGAGCATGGATGATCTCGCCAGAGCGACCCACGAGCTGATCTCGGCGAACAACATCGTCGACGGCTACGTCCGACCAATCGCATGGCGCGGCGCCGAACAGATGGGCGTCTCGGCACAGACGACCAAAATTCACCTAGCTCTCGCCGCCTGGGAATGGCCCGCGTATTTTTCGCCGGAAGCGCGCGCGAGGGGAATACGCATGAAATGGGCGAATTGGGCGCGCCCCGCGCCCCACACCGCGCCGACCGATGCAAAGGCGGCAGGGCTATACATGATCTGCACGCTGTCGAAGCATATGGCCGAGGCCGAGGGGTTCGACGACGCCTTGATGCTCGACTGGCGCGGCCAGTTAGCCGAGGGTACCGGGGCCAATATTTTCCTCGTCATCAATGGCGAGCTGCACACCCCGACGCCGGACTGCTTTCTCAATGGGATCACCCGCAAGACCGTGATTGGTCTGGCGCGCAAGCGCGGCATCAAAGTGGTGGAGCGGGCGATCATGCCCGACGAACTCACCAAAGCCCAGGAGGTCTTTCTGACCGGGTCGGCGGCCGAGGTGACCCCGGTCGGCGAAATCGCCGGCGAAGTCGGCCACTACCGATTTACGCCGGGCGCGATCTGCCGACTGATGTGGGAAGACTTTGACCGAGTCGTCGGCAAGCAGGTGGCGACGGCCGCCTAAGCCCTGACCTAGACCTTGAGCGCGGGCGTCCAGAGCTCCCGCGCAGCATCGTCTTCGGCACGAGACTCGACCCAGCGCTCGCCGGCAGGCGTCTCCTCGCTCTTCCAGAATGGCGCCTCTGTCTTCAGCCAGTCGATCAAGAAATGGCAGGCCGCGAGGGCCGCCTCTCGGTGCGGCGACGCCGTGGCAACAAGCACGATCCGGTCACCGGGTTTGAGCCTCCCGTGGCGATGGATTATAAGCGCCGCATCAAGCGGCCACCGACTGTGCGCCTCGGCCTCGATTTCGGCGAGCTTTCGCTCGGTCATGCCGGGATAGTGTTCGAGGGTCAACGCGGAGACGCGGTCACTGCCGCCCATATTGCGGACCAGCCCGATAAAGCTCGCGACCGCGCCTATCCGGGGATTGCCGGCGGTGAGCCGTTCGAGTTCCGCGCCGACATCAAAATCCTCGCGTTGTACGCGAATCATCGCCTCAGCCTCCGGTAACCGGCGGAAAAAGGGCAACCTCGTCGGACTCCCGGACGGGGTGGGAGAGTCCGACATAGTCCTGATTGATGGCGACGCGAACGAGCCCGAGGTTCCGTAGCGCCTCGGCATGCCGATCGCTCCGCCCGCGCAGCCAATCGAGCAACCCCGCGACATCGTGGACCCGGGGCGGCAGCGCGACTTCTTCTTCGGCGCAGCCGACTCGCGCCCGCAACCAGGCGAAATAGAGCAGTTTCACCGAATCACCTCGGAGAAGGGCAGAAAATCGACCATGGTCCCGACCGTGAGTTCGCTCGTCGCTTCGTCGAGGATGACGAGACCGTCCGATCGGACGATCGAGGAAAGGATCCCCGCACCGTCCCTCGCATATTTGACGGCGACGATGTCGTGGCCGTCGCGTTCGAGGTTCGCTCGCAGATATTCGCGTCGCCCCGGTTTCTTGCGGTAGCCGAAACCCGCCCGGACAGGAGAGAGTCGAGGCTCGGAGGTCGTCGCGCCGGCGAGCTTCGCGATCAGCGGACGGGCAAGGACAAGGAACGTGACGATTACAGCGACCGGGTTTCCGGGGAGCCCGATCAGCGGTACGCCGCCGACTTGGCCGAGCGCAACCGGGCGCCCCGGCTTGATCGCGAGCCGCCAGAAATGCAGGTTGCCGAGACGCTCGACGGCCGATTTGACATGGTCCTCCTCGCCGGTCGAGACACCGCCAGACGTGATGATCAAATCGTGCTGGGCGCTCGCCGTGGCGAGCGCGTCGACGATCGCTGCCTCGCGATCGGGACGGATTCCCAAATCGCTGACGGCACAACCAAGCCCAGCGAGGAGTGCTGCGAGCATGAAGCGGTTAGCGTCATAAATGGCGCCCTGAGGCAGCGGCACACCCGGATCACAGACCTCGTCGCCGGTCGACAGCAACGCCACGCGCAAGCGGCGAAAGACGTACAGCTCGTGGTGGCCAAGGGCGGCGCCGAGGCCGAGATCGGGCGCGCGCAATCGTTGGCCCACAGGAAGCGCAACTTCGCCTTCAGCTATATCCTCGCCGGCGTGACGGCGGTTCGCTCCTGGCCTGATCCCGGGCTTGAGCCGGACCCGCCCCTCCTCGACGGCGCAATCCTCCTGCATCATTACGGTGTCGGTGCCTTCGGGCATCGGCGCACCCGTAAAGATCCGGATCGCCTCGCCGCGAAGGGCCGGTCGCTCGAGCGGGTGGCCGGCCGCCGCCCTTCCGGTGACAGGCATAACGGTGTCGCGATCAGGAATGAGATCGGCGTGAGCGACCGCATAGCCATCGACCGCGCTGTTGTCGTGCGGCGGAAGGTTCATCGTCGCGATAATGTCGCGTGCGAGAATTCGGCCGGCGGCCGCCGACAGTGGCACAGTCTCGGTCTCGACGACCGGTGCGACCCGTGCCTCGATCTCGGCGAGTGCCCTCGCGACGGTCAGCAAGGTGCCGCCAAAGGCAAAGCAATCGTCGCTCAGCTGGGCCATTGATAATACTCGTGGTGAGCGAGGATGAAGGTGGCGACCGCACCAGCATCGGAAAGCGACAGCCACGGCAGCCCGAGCTCCGGCAGCACCTCGTCCGAAGCAATCGCCACGACCAACGGATCCTCAGGGTGCAAGCGAGGTTTTCCGAGCGACGGACGGTAGACCTCGATCTTGGGGTGAGAATGCCGCTTGAAACCCTCGACGAGGAGAATATCCACGGGGCTCATCCGCCGCACCAGCTCGTCGAACGAAGGTTCCGGCGCCCCACGCAGCTCACGCATTAACGCCCAGCGATTTTGCGAGCAAACCATCACCTCCTGCGCTCCCGCCTGGCGATGCCGCCAAGAATCCTTGCCCGGCTGATCGACGTCGAAGGCGTGATGCGCATGTTTGAGGGTCGAGACGGTGACGCCGCGCGAGACGAACTCGGGGATCAGCGCCATCATCAGCGTCGTCTTGCCGCTCCCGCTCCAGCCGGCGAGACCGAAGATCCGCATTGCTGCCTATCCTTGCGGCCTCACTTGGGGGCTGACGGCGGCCGCCGCAACGTTCCGCTAGGCCAGATGCTGCGATTTGCGGCGGTCGATCTGGTGGGCCCGTGGGGGGCGGGCCATGTGGCGGAAGCCGGCTTGCAGATAGTCATAACCGGTCACCAAAGTCAGCGATGCCGCAATCCAGAGCAGGGTCTCACCGATCGCGGCAACTGGCAAAAATCCGGGGCCCGCATCGCCGATTATCAGCACGCCGATCGCCACCATCTGAATCACCGTCTTCCACTTGGCGAGCCGCGATACCGGCATTCCGACGCGCAGACCCGCGAGGTATTCGCGCAATCCCGACACCAGGATTTCGCGGCACAGGATCACCAATGCGGGCAGCACCGCCTCCGCCGAAAGCCGCCCGAACGTGGTCAGCATGAACAGCGTCGCCGAAACCAGCAGCTTGTCGGCGATCGGGTCGAGAAACCGACCGATCTCCGATTGCTGCTGCCAACGCCGCGCCATATGCCCGTCGAGCCAGTCGGTCACCGCCGCCGCCGAAAACAGCGCGCAGGCGAACCAGCGGGCATAGCCACCCGGCACATAGAAACTTCCAATTACGACCGGTATCACGAGGATGCGCGACAAGGTCAGCAGGTTGGGAAGGCTGGTGAGCGGCACGCATCACTCCCGGCGGAAACGCGGACTAGGAAGGCCGGCGGGTATCTTATCCATCGCCGTGGAAATGATCATAAACGTTTTTCGCGACGGTTTTGCTAATTCCAGCAACCCGCTCCAACTCGCCGAGACCGGCCCGGGCGACCGCTCGTGCAGAGCCGAAATGGTGCAACATTGCCCGCTTACGCCGCGCCCCGATCCCGGCGATCTCATCGAGCGGCGAGCGGCCGAGCGCCTTTGTTCGCTTAGCCCGGTGCGTACCGATCGCGAAGCGGTGCGCTTCGTCGCGCAGGCGCTGCAGAAAGTAGAGCACGGAGTCACGTGGGTCGAGCGAGAATGGCGCTCGCCCAGGCAGAAAGAAGCGCTCGCGCCCGGCGTTGCGGTCAGGCCCCTTGGCGATCGCACCGATCGCGACGTCGTCAATGCCAAGCTCATCAAAAACGCCCTGCGCGACATTGAGCTGTCCTAGGCCACCGTCGATCAGCACCAGATCTGGCCAGATACCCCGATCGCGTTCGGGATCTTCTTTTAGCGCCCGTGCAAAACGGCGTTGTAGGACCTCGCGCATCATCGCGTAATCGTCACCTCCGCCTGCGACCTCACCCTGCTCATGCGCGGCGCGGGACGGCTCTTCGGTGGAGATAGCCGGTGCCGGAGCAGCACCGCGGATCGTGAACTTCCGGTAAGCGTTCTTGACGAGCCCATCCGGGCCCGCAACGATCATTGCGCCGACCGCATTCGTGCCCTGGATGTGGCTATTGTCGTAGACTTCAATGCGGTTGAGCGGACCATCAAGGCCAAAGGCTGCGGCGACGCCGTCGAGCAACTGGCGTTGTGATGCGCTCTCGGCGAGGCGGCGGCCGAGTGCCTCGCGCGCCGTAAGGAGGATGCGGCCCACGAGCTTTCTCTTGTCACCGCGCCGCGGCACCGAAAGCCTCACCCGCTCGCTGCGAAGCGACAGAGCCTCCTCCACCAGCTCCTGCTCGACCAGCTGATGACTGAGCAGAACGAGAGGGGGTTTGGGGCGATTGTCGTAGAATTGCCCGACGAACGCAGTCAGCACTTCCTCGATGGAGAGCTGGCGGTCGTGGCTCGGGAAATAAGCCCGGTTGCCCCAATTCTGGCCTCTTCGGAAGAAGAAGACCTGCACGCAAGTCTGGCCGCCGGCGTGGTGCGCCGCAATCACATCCGCATCGACAACCCCTGGCACGTGGATTTCTTGATGGCCTTGGACGAGCGACAAGGCTCGGATGCGGTCTCGGATCAACGCCGCCGCTTCGAAATCCAGAATTTCAGCCGCGCCCTGCATCTCGGTGGCCAATCGCTGCTGCACGTCGTCGCCTCGACCGGAAAGGAAAATGCGTGCCTGATCGATCAACGCCGCGTAGTCCTGCTGGCTGATGCGGCCTACGCAAGGAGCGCTGCATCGCTTGATTTGATGCAGCAGGCAAGGGCGCGTTCGAGTTGCGAACATGCTGTCGCTGCAGGATCGCAACAGAAATGCCTTTTGCAGGGTTACCAAGGTACGATTAACCGCTCCCGCCGAGGCAAATGGTCCGAAGTAGCTGCCGTCCTGGGTTCGCGCCCCACGGTATTTGGTCAGCTGCGGGAACTCATGACGGGCGCTGAGGTGAATAAACGGAAACGACTTGTCGTCCCGCAACAACACGTTGTAGCGCGGCATCAGCCGCTTGATCATGTTGCATTCGAGCAACAGCGCTTCCGCTTCGGTGTGGGTGACGACGATCTCGACCGCGGCGGTTTCAGCGATCATGCGCCGCAGTCGGCTCGACAGCCCGAGGGGATGAGCGTAGTTCTGAACCCGACTCTTCAGATTGCGCGCTTTACCCACATAGAGCCCGTCGCCCTTGCGGTCGAGCATGCGATAGACCCCGGGCCGTGCCGGCATCGTCTTCAGCGCTTCCCGAATCACAGCGATACCGGCCGCGATCCCTTTCGACGGAGCTTGTGCCGGGGCGAGCTCGTCGACCCGCGTGACATCACCTCCTTCTGCCGTTTGAGGAGAACCGGCGAAAGCTCCTGGAGCGCGGCGGGGATCCATCGGAGGCGCCTTGCTTCGCCGTGAACGGCGCCGCGCCGGGCGCGTGTCCACCCCTGTCTCCGTCATAATTTCGTCAAGCGACACCGTCATTGGATCGTCAACTGGTTGAGGCGCCATCGCGATTCCATGTATCCACGAAATCGGTGGATAACTTTGTGCAAAAGTTGGAACGAGTGAGGCGAGACTATAGCTGCCCTCAATCTTTTGACATTTTGGTCAAATTTTAGGCAATATCATAACTAGCTGATTCAATAAGCCTTTCTGATCTAATGGTTAATTTTTCTCGAAAGATTCGGTAAACAGGTCGTCTGGCGTGCTGTCGCACCACCGACATATTGCCTGTGAACAATTTGCCGACCGTTCGGATCAGCTGCAAAGAGTCCAGGCGAATCCTCGGGTTAGCACCGGCGTCCAGCAAGCATCCCATTCCCGCACAGCGCGACCGTTATTCTACGATCTGCGGCCGTTGCGGTTGCGCCCATCCGAGATGCTGCCCGCCGTCGAGGGCGATCATCTGCCCGGTCATCGCCGGTGCCGAGAGGATAAAGCGCAGCGCCGCCGCGATCTCCCGTGGGCTGGTGCCGCGACGCAACGGCATTAAAGCGCATTGCCTGGCGAATTCCTCCGCGCTCTGCCGCGGGCTTGGCAGCGCCGGACCGGGTCCGATCCCATTCACCCGAATGCGCGGGGCCAAAGCAAGAGCCATCGTCTGAGTTAAGGTCCACAATCCGGCCTTCGAGAGAGTATAGGACACGAAATAGGGGGTAAGAGACCAGACCCGTTGATCCAACAGGTTGACGACAACGCCGCCTGCGCTTTTCGGCAGTCTCGTCGCGAAATCCTGGATCAGCACGAACGGCGCGCGCAGATTGACCGCGACATGCAAATCCCAGCTTTCCCGCGTGGCGGTCTCGACCGTATCGGAGGCAAAGACGGCAGCGTTGTTGACAAGGCAGCCGATTGGCCCGAGCGCGTGTTCGGCGCGCGGCAGCAACGTTTTGACCGCCCCTTCGTCGCCGAGATCGGCAGAGAACGCGACCGCGGTGCCACCCTTGCTGCGGATCATCTCGACCAATTTCTCGGCTGCCGAACTCGAACGGCGGTGGTGAACCGCGACAGCAAATCCGTCCTCGGCGAGGGCCAGAGCGAGGGCTCGACCGATCCGCTGGGCACCTCCGGTTATCAGTGCCGCTTTGGGAATCGGCAGAACCGGTAGCGCCCCGGTGGGCATATCGGCCGGCTCGCACTCACCGGCGGGCACGGCGCCCCCTTTGTTCCTTTCGCGCCCGCATCTTGGCCCGAGCCACGTCGCGGGCCGAAACTCCAGCGCGTCCGGCTGTCGATCGGCCGCGCGGGCTCTCGGAGCTTCTCACTCCGCCAGCTACCCTGCCAGTCGGCTCAGCGGGGAGACCGAGATCGATCTGCTCGAGCCGGCGGATCTCGTCGCGCAGCCGCGCCGCCTCCTCGAATTCGAGATCCGCGGCAGCCTCACGCATACGCTTTTCGAGATCGGCGA
The DNA here is from genome assembly GCA_035634495.1 of Allostellaceae bacterium. Lineage (GTDB taxonomy): Bacteria > Pseudomonadota > Alphaproteobacteria > ATCC43930 > CGMCC-115725 > AP-15. The sequence continues at coordinate 6,470 of DASQCY010000590.1, read as the reverse complement.
TGACGGTTTTGAGATCAGCCCCTTGATAATGGGCTGCCTCCCCCTCCGACAGGCCGAAGGTCACGTGATCGCGTTCGTAGACGCTCTCGAGGATGTCGGCGATGCCTCGACGTACGCTCTCCGGCGTGATCCCATGGGCCGCGTTGTAGGCCTGCTGCTTCTCGCGCCGGCGGTTGGTCTCGTCGATCGCAGCCTTGAGACTGTCCGTCATTCGGTCGGCATAGAGGATCGCCCGGCCGTCGATGTGCCGTGCCGCCCGCCCTATCGTCTGAATCAACGAGGTGCGCGAGCGCAAATAGCCCTCCTTGTCGGCGTCGAGCACGGCCATCAGGGCGCATTCCGGGATGTCGAGCCCTTCGCGCAGCAGGTTGATCCCGATCAGCACGTCGAACACGCCCAGGCGTAGGTCGCGGATGATCTCGATGCGCTCGAGCGTGTCGACGTCGGAATGCAGGTAGCGCACGCGCAGCCCGGCCTCGTGCAGGTATTCGGTCAGCGCTTCCGCCATCCGCTTCGTCAGGGTGGTGACCATGACCCGATGGCCGCCCACCGCCGCCTCGCGGCATTCCGCCATCAGATCATCGACCTGGTTCTCGACCGGCCGAATGATGCAGGGCGGGTCGACGAGGCCGGTGGGACGCACGATCTGCTCGACAAAGACACCGCCGGCGCGCTGCATCTCCCAGGGTCCCGGAGTGGCCGAGACGAAGATCGTCTGGCCGCGCATCGCCTCCCATTCCTCGAATTTGAGCGGCCGGTTGTCGGTGCACGATGGCAGCCTGAAGCCGTACTCGGCCAAGGTCGACTTGCGCATCCAGTCGCCGCGGAACATCCCGCCAAGCTGGGGTACGGTGACATGGCTCTCGTCGACGAACACCAGCGCGTCGCGCGGCATATACTCGAAGAAGGTCGGCGGCGGCTCACCCGGCTTGCGACCAGTCAGATAGCGCGAATAGTTCTCGATCCCGGCGCAGCTGCCGGTCGCCTCGATCATTTCGAGGTCGTAGTTGGTGCGCTGCTCGAGCCGCTGCGCCTCGAGCAATTTGCCCTCGGTAAAGAGTTCGTCGAGGCGGCTCTTCAAGTCGCGTTTGATCTGCTCGATCGCCTGCAGCAGGGTTGGGCGCGGCGTGACGTAGTGGCTGTTGGCGTAGATCTTGACCGAATTCAAAGTGGCGGTCTTCTCGCCGGTCAAGGGGTCGATTTCATGGATCGCCTCGATCTCGTCGCCGAACAGGGAGATGCGCCAAGCGCGGTCTTCGTAATGCGCCGGAAACAGCTCGATCGTGTCGCCACGCACCCGGAACGAGCCGCGAAAGAAATTGTGGTCGTTGCGCCGATACTGCAATTCGACGAATCGGGCGAGCAGCTGGGTGCGGTTGATGCGGTCGCCCTTGGCGAGCGACAGGGTCATCTGCGAATAGGTCTCGACCGAGCCGATGCCGTAAATGCAGGAGACCGAGGCGACTACGACGACGTCGCGCCGCTCGAGGATCGCCCGTGTCGCGGAGTGCCGCATCCGGTCGATCTGCTCGTTGAGCGAAGATTCCTTTTCGACATAGGTATCGGTACGCGGGACATAGGCCTCAGGTTGATAATAATCGTAGTAAGAGACAAAGTATTCGACTGAGTTCTCAGGGAAGAAGCTCTTCATCTCGCCGTAGAGCTGCGCGGCCAACGTCTTGTTTGGGGCGAGGATGATCGCGGGACGATGAGTGCGCTCGATGACATGCGCCATCGTAAAGGTCTTGCCCGAGCCGGTAACGCCGAGCAGCACCTGATCGCGCTCGCCGTCGGCGATGCCCCGGCATAACTCATCGATCGCCTGCGGCTGATCGCCAGCCGGCTGAAACTCGGACTGGAGCTGGAACGGCCTGCCGATATCGCTCTGCGGGCGCTCGGCGGCCATCAGCGGCAACATCGTTATCAAGTCCAAGGCGTCAGCCGATTTCATGCCGGGCACCGGGTAAGCAACGCTGCCCGGGGTATATAGGATAAACGAGGCGAGCCCGCGATATCGGCGAGCGAAACTAGGCCGGGGTGGCCGACCAGGCTCATCAGGCTACAATGTATAGTTGCGTGGACGAGCGAGCCTTGCTGATCCTGCAGCAAATCAGCAGCAAAATTTCTCCTTGAAGTTGCGGTGGCTTGTCATGAGCCGGGTGTTACCGTGGCGAGGAGCCGAGACTATCGCTTGTGAATTAGGCAATTCTATGGTTGTGGGAATGGGACGGGGTGGTCTCTCTAACCGGGCCTCGACTAAGTAAAGCAATTTTTTCGGTAACAGGAGGACGCCGCAGTTCGTCGACCGCCGACGCCTTGGTGCCGGTTGATCGAATGCAGTTAGCGCCGGGGACGGCGCGGCATCATTACCAGGCGGTATCGGGACTGGCTCCACAAAATATAGAGCCGACGCCCCTGCGCCGTAAACGCAAGAGATCTCGGGCGTTGCGTGATGTCGTGGTCGGCACGCGGGGCGTCAATACCGAGCGGCGGGCGGCGTCCAGCCGGCTATTCAACAAAAACATCCGCGACGGTCGACTTACGACGAAAATATTGGATACGGACTTCACGCCTCGCGGTAACCGCAATCGATGATGCGGGCGGGACCCTCCACGCCCGACTCGAGAACCCTGACACTCCATTCTCTGGCGCGACCGCCACTTCGCGACCATTTCCTGTTGGTCTCTTCGAGCGCCATTTCTCTTGCTTGCTGTTCATTTTCGGCGATCAACGTAGCGTAATAGATTTCCTCGCCTAACGACCTGGTGCAGCTGAACTTATTCATGCGTCCAACCTCATAGTTCGTAGCCTATCGTATGGGAACAAGCGGGTCGGGATCAACAAACCACGATAACTTCGTCGCCGATCAGGGGGGTCTCGCTGTCCAAAACAGGGCGCACGGACCGAGCCGGAACCCGCTTCACACCGGGCGGGTTCGCGTGTAGCTTCGTCGGTTGATCTCCTTGCAAACTCGGGTCCGTCATGCCGTTTCTCGCCGACCGACTTGCTCGCGTCAAACCATCGCCGACGATGGCGATGACGGCACTCGCCACCGAACTGAAGGCGGCTGGGCGCGACATCATTAGCCTGTCGGTCGGCGAGCCCGATTTCGACACCCCACCAAATATCCAAGAGGCGGCGATCGCGGCGATGCGACGTGGCGAGACCCGTTACACCACTTTCGACGGCACGATCGAGCTGAAGCGCGCGGTCGCCGGCAAGTTCAAGCGCGAGAACGGGCTCGACTACGAAACCTCGCAGATTACGATCAGCTCGGGCGGCAAGCAGGTGCTGTACAACGCGATGGTCGCCACGATCAATCCGGGCGACGAGGTCCTGATCCCAGCACCGTTTTGGGTTTCGTACCCGGAAATGGTGTTGCTGTGCGGCGGCACTCCGGTGCCGGTCCCGTGCCCGCAGAATAATGGCTTCAGGTTGCGACCCGAGGATCTAGAGGCGGCGATCACGCCGCGAACCAAATGGCTGATCCTGAATTCGCCGTCGAACCCGACCGGAGCGGCTTATTCCGAGGCCGATCTGCGGAGCGTCGCCAAGGTGCTGCTGCGCTACCCGCAAGTCTGGGTCATGACCGATGACATATACGAGCATCTCGTCTACGACGATTTCGAGTTCAAGACTATCGCCCAGGTGGAGCCGTGCCTCTACGAAAGAACGCTGACCGTTAACGGCGTGTCGAAGGCCTATTGCATGACCGGGTGGCGCATCGGCTATGGCGGCGGATCGAAGACGTTGATCAAGGCGATGGGGGCGATCCAGTCGAACTCGACCGCGAACCCGTGCTCGATCAGCCAGGCCGCAGCGATCGAGGCATTGAACGGGCCGCAGGATTTCATCCCGATCCACAACCAGAAATTCCAAGAGCGGCGCGATCTCGTTGTCGACATGCTGAACCGAATCCCGGGCCTGTTCTGCCCGCGTCCCGAAGGGGCATTTTACGTCTATCCGTCCTGCGCCGGCGTCATCGGCAAGCGGACCCCCAAGGGCCAGACGATTGGCAATGATGAGGACTTCGTCCGTTACCTGCTCGAGGAGACCGGGGTCGCGGTTGTGCATGGCGAGGCTTTTGGCCTGTCGCCGCACTTCCGCATCTCCTACGCAACCTCGACCGAGGCATTGCGCGAGGCGTGCGCGCGGATCGATCGTGCCTGCCGCGCGCTGATCGCCTAGCTTTCTCGTTCAGAGCACCGCCGCGTCAGGCGGGTCAGCCTCCTTCCAGATTTCGATTGCCATCCTGCAAGCCGACGCGCAACTTCGGGACTAGGTACCGGCGGCGCCGGCTTGCCGATCCGGCCGCGGCGGTCGCTGCTCAGTATGAAGGAGGCGCCTATGGCGAATGGAACTGCGGCAACGCGTTGTGCCGCGCTGATCGGACCGTATCTGTCGGGCAAGACGACCTTGCTCGAGGCCTTGCTGTATGCGAGCGGCGGCACGAGCCGGCGCGGCAGCGTGCGCGACGGCAATTCGGTCGGGGATCATGCCCCGGAGGCGCGGGCCCGCCAGATGTCGACCGAGCTCAATGTCGCGAGTGCGTCGTTTCTCGGTGATCCATGGACAATCCTCGACTGTCCGGGGTCGGTCGAGCTGCTTTACGAGGCCCAGGGGGCACTGCTGGCGAGCGACGTCGCAGTGGTCGTGGTCGAGCCGGAGGCCGAGCGGGCGCTGACGATCAGCTCGCTGCTGCGGTTTCTCGACCACCATAAGATCCCGCACATGATTTTTATCAACAAGATGGATACCGCGAACGCGCGTGCCCGGGATGTGCTCGCGGCATTGCAATCGGTGTCCGGGCGGCCGCTGGTGCTGCGCCAGGTACCGTTGCGCGGGCCCGATTCCGAAATCACCGGGTACGTCGATCTGGTCAGCGAGCGCGCCTACCGCTACCGGCCGGGCCAAGCCTCAGATCTGATCAAATTGCCGGACAATTTTTGGGACCAGGAACGCTCCACCCGAACCGATCTGATCGAAAAGCTCGCAGATTTCGACGATGCCTTGCTCGAGCAGCTGCTCGAGGATGTCGAGCCGGCAAAAGAGGAGATCTATCGGCACCTCACGCGCACCCTCAGCCAAGTCCAGGTTGTACCGGTGTTTCTCGGCTCTGCGCTGGCAGATTGGGGCATCCGTCGCTTGTGGAAAGCGTTGCGGCACGAGACACCGTCGCCGCAAGCGACAGCGGAACGCCTCGGGATCGCGGCCGAGGGCGAGCCCTTGGCTCAAGTGATCAAGACCTACCACCTGCCGCATACCGGCAAGCTGTCATTGGTTCGCGTCTGGCGCGGCGCGATTTCCGAGGGGATGGTCCTCAACGGCACTCGCGTCGCCGGGCTCTTGCGCCTGACCGGCGCCCAACAAGAGAAGCTCCCGGCCGCCCAGACGGGCCAGATCGTCGGTTTAACCCGCATGGAGGACATCGCGACCGGTGCGATGTTGACTCCCTCGGGTAAGGCCGAGCCGTTGCCGCGTTCGGAACGTCCGCAGCCGGTCTTCGGTCTCGCGATCACCTCGGAGCGGCGCGCCGACGACGTCAAATTGACCGGCGCCATCGGCAGGCTGATCGAAGAGGATCCGACCTTGGAGCTCGAGCAGAATGCCGATACGCAGGAAATGGTGTTGTGGGGGCAAGGCGACATCCACCTGCAGATCGCTCTCGACCGGTTGCGCAACCGTAACAACCTCGCCGTCAGCGGCAAGTCCGCTGCGACCCCCTACAAGGAATCGATCCGCCACGGTGCCCAGCAGCACTCCCGCTTCAAACGGCAGAGCGGCGGGCACGGGCAGTTCGCCGATGTCACGCTCGAAGTGAAGTCGCTGCCCCGCGGTTCCGGCTTTACGTTTACCGACAGCGTCGTCGGCGGGGCGATCCCGCGCAATTACATCCCGGCGGTCGAGGAAGGGGTGATCGAGGCATTGCGCCGCGGACCGCTCGGCTTTCCAGTCATCGACGTCGCGGTCAACCTGATCACCGGCCAGTTCCATACGGTCGACAGCTCGGATCAGGCGTTCAAGACCGCGGGGCGGCAGGCAGTCCAGGAGGCCCTGCCGAAATGCGACCCGCTGCTGCTCGAACCCATCGACCTTGTCGAGATCTCGGTCCCGAACGCCTTTACCGCTCGGGTCCAGCGCCTGGTCTCCGGCAGACGAGGTCAGATTCTGGGCTACGACGCCAAGCCGGACTGGCCCGGCTGGGACGTCGTCAGCGCCCATATGCCGCAAAGCGAACTGCACGATCTGATCGTCGAACTGCGCTCGCTGACCTTGGGGGTCGGCAGCTTTGCGCATCACTTCGACCACATGCAGGAGATGACCGGTCGCCCGATGGAGAAAGTGCTGGCGATGCGCACGGCGGAGGCCGCTCAGTAGCTGCAGATCGGCTCCCCTCGCGAAAGCGTGACTTGGCGCCGACAGCGCGCGTACCGACTTCTGGGTCGTGAAGATCGGGAGGTGCGGCGATG
>DASQCY010000589.1:0-6827 GCA_035634495.1 Allostellaceae bacterium | reverse complement strand
ATCGGCGGAAGCGGCGGCCGCACGCAACCTCGACCACTTCGCGGTGCGGATCGCTAACTTCGACTTCCCGTCGCTCGCGGCGCATCTGCGGGGGCACGGCGTCTCTGTCGGCGAGGTCCGGCGGCGCTACGGTGCGGAGGGCTATGGCTCCTCGCTCTATATCACCGACCCCGACGGCAACGTCGTCGAGCTCAAGGGTCCGCCAGAAAAAGCCGAATAACGGCGGTACCCCGCGACCCGGTCGCCACCGAGGCGGCGATAGCGTGCTGGATCGCGTCCTGCTGACCAATGACGACGGCATCGAGGCGCCGGGCCTCGCGGTGCTCGAGGAGATCGCGCGCGAGCTCGCCCGCGAAGTATGGGTCGTCGCTCCCGAGCACGATCAAAGCGGCGTTTCGCATGCCGTCAGCCTGCATCATCCGATCCGCGTGACCGAGCGCAGTCCGCGACGCTACGCCATTACCGGAACCCCCGGAGACTGCGCGGTGATGGGCGTGTGTCACCTCATGGCTGGGGCGCTGCCCGACCTGCTCCTGTGCGGCGTCAATCGCGGCGCCAACCTCGGCATGGAGACGGTGTTCTCCGGCACCGTGGGCGGGGCGATGACCGGGATGATGCTGGGCGTACCCTCGATCGCGCTGAGCCAAGCCTGGACGGATCGTCAGCAGGTCCGCTGGCAGACCGCGGGCGCGCTCGGCCCCAGCGTCATACGGCAATTGCTGGCGATCGGCTGGGGTGAGGCAACCTGCCTCAACGTGAACTTTCCGGACCTTCCGGCGGCCGACACCGGCCCGCTCACCTTGGCGCGGCAGGGTGTCGGACTGCTCCAGGGAATGCACGTAGAGACGCGGACGGATCCACGTGGTCTGAGCTATCATTGGATCGGCTTCCGCCGCGGGGCGCGCGAGCAGGGGCCCGAGAGCGATATCGAGGCACTACGCGCCGGCCGCATCGTCGTGACGCCGCTACGTTATGATCGGACGGACGAGGAGGCCTATCATATGTTGGCCAAAGCTCTGCCTCGGGCATAGCGGAGGCAAATATCGGTGATGTATTAGAGAGCGGCTGCATATAACTGCCTGTTCATCGGCTTCTGGGAGGACGACGCTGATGGCTTGCGATCCAAAGGAGGCGGTGCTTGCATTGCACCGGTTCGGCTTCGGGCCGCGAGCCGGCTCGATCGAGGCCATCGCATTCGATCCGCGCGGCGCGCTTCTCGCCGAGCTGGAGCCACCGAACGCCGGGCTGATCGCCGCTCCGGATCTGCCGAGCAGCGGTGCAGCCAATCGTGCCGTCTTCGAGTACAACGCCGAGCGCGCCGCGAACGGAAAGCGTGAGCGGCTGCGGCGTGAGGCCGCCGCGCAAAGCGCGGACGCGGATGCCGCGATGGAGGCGAAGCCCGACGCGTCGTCTCCTCCTCCCGAAAAGCCCGAGACGGTGCCGCTTCCGCGACAACTGTTCCGTAGCGAAGCCAAGGTCCATTTCGACGCCGCGATCAATGCCGAGACCGGCCTGGCCGAGCGCTTGGTGTGGTTCTGGTCGAACCATTTCTGCGTCAATGCCAACGCTACGGTCATGGCCGGCGGCTACGAGCGCGAGGCGATCCGTCCCCATGTCCTGGGCCGGTTTGCCGACATGCTGCTCGCGGTCGAGAGCCATCCGGCGATGTTGCTCTATCTCGACAACGCGCAGTCGATCGGCCCCGACTCGGTCGCCGGGATCAATCGCGACAGGGGCCTCAACGAGAACCTTGGGCGCGAAATCCTCGAACTGCACACGCTGGGCGTGCGCACCGTCTACACCCAGGCCGACGTCACCAATTTCGCCAAGGTCTTGACCGGCTGGACGATCCTGCCGACCGCATCGAACCCGGACCACGGCGGCGAGTTCGTCTTTCTGGGCCGCGCCCACCAGCCCGGCCCGGAAACCGTGATCGACAACACCTACGCCGACACCGGCGTTGAGCAGGGGCGTTCGGTGCTCGCGGACCTCGCTCACCATCCGGCAACTGCGCGGCACATCGCGACAAAGCTCGCGCGCCATTTCGTTGCCGACGACCCGCCGCCGGCGCTGGTCGACCGGCTGACGCAACGATTTCTCGATACCGACGGCGACCTCAAAGAGGTGACGAGGGCGTTGGTCACTGCGCCCGAAGCCTGGGCGCCCGAGCAGAACAAGATCAAGCGGCCGGGCGAATGGATCGCCGCGATACTGCGGGCAACCGGCGAGCCGGGCGACATCGTTCGCATCCTGGGCGCGCAGGCTCTGCTCGGCGAACCGCTGTGGCGGCCGCCAGCCCCCAAGGGCTTCTCGGACGACAACGCCGCGTGGATCGACGGGTTGGGCGAGCGCCTCGACATCGCCAACGCGTTCGCTCATCGCGGCGGCCTCGGCCACGATCCGGAGGCGGTGATGGAGACGACCCTCGGGCCGCTCGCCTCGGCGGATACGCGGCAGGCCATCGCCCGCGCCGAGAGCCGGCCGCAGGGACTGACCTTGCTCGTGATGGCCCCGGAATTCCAACGGAGGTGATCATGGCGTCGAACCGCCTTTTGCCGACCCGCCGCGAGCTGTTGCTCGGCTCAAGCGCACTGTTCGCCTGGGCATTTGTCCCCGGCAGGGCACGCGCGGAGGGCTGCGATCCGCGTTTCCTGACGATCGTTCTCCGCGGCGCGCTCGACGGGCTGGCCGTAGTCGCACCGGTCGGCGATCCCGACTGGAGCAAGCTGCGCGGCGACAAGGCCCTGACATTGGACGGGCAGACCCCGGCATTGCCACTCGATGGCTTCTTCGCGCTGAACCCGGCGATGCCCAACTTCCATCGCCTTTATCAAGCGGGCCAGGCGGCGATAGTGCATGCCGTGGCGACACCCTATCGCGAGCGCTCACATTTCGACGGGCAGGACGTGCTGGAAAGCGGCCAGTCAAAGCCGGGGGCGGCTGATACGGGTTGGCTCAACCGCGCGGCAGCGTCGCTCCAACCGGGTGAACCGGCCGCGGCACCGGGACGGCAGGCCTTTGCGGTCGGCCCGATTGCGCCGCTAGTCGTGCGCGGTCCGGCGCCGGTGCTGGCATGGACGCCGCCGAAGCTGCCGCCGGTCAGCGACGAGACGACGATGCGTCTGCTCGACCTCTACAATCACACCGACCCGGCGCTGGCGCGCGCCCTCGAGGATCGCGTCGGGCTCGCCGCGATCGCCCGCGCTGACGGGATCAACAGCGAACCGGACGACGATAAGCCGGCTGTTCAGGTCGGCGGGATCGAGCAGGTCCGCAAATATTTTGGCGAGGCCGCGGGTGCGGCGGGGAGGTTCCTGGCCGGCGCCGAGGGTCCGCGGGTCGGCGCGCTCGCCTTCGACGGCTGGGACACCCACGTCAACGAGGGCGTGGCCAAAGGCAGGCTGTCGAACCTGCTGGGCGCGCTCGACGGCGCCATCGCCGCGATCGAGACCAACATAGGCGATGCCTGGCGAGAGACGGCCGTCGTCTTCATCACCGAGTTTGGCCGTACCGCCCGCATCAACGGCAACGACGGCACCGACCATGGTACCGCGACGGTGGCACTGCTCGCCGGAGGGGCGCTCAAGGGCGGGCGCGTGCTCGCCGACTGGCCGGGTCTCAAGGACACCGACCTCTATCAGAAGCGCGATTTGAAGGCCACAACCGATCTGCGCGCCGTGCTTAAGGGCCTGCTTAGAGATCATCTACGCGTCGACGAGCAGGTGTTGGGGACGGAGGTGTTTCCCGACAGCCTTACCGTGACGCCAACGCCTGGTCTGCTTGCCTGAGCATCCGGCCGTCGCGGACCCGACCCCGTCTGCGGAGCGATCCTGCCGATCTTCGCGAGATGATGGCGCTTCTCAAGGCGCTGTGGAAGTTCCGCCCACCCGACCACCCTGAAGCCTCCGGCGCACGGCTCGTCCGGCGATGGCGCGAAAAGCGACTCCTCGCAAAACTGGAGCAAGATTGGCCGGGCGGCTTCACCCTGCACCGCACGGGTGATCTGATCTACGTTCCGCACCCGCTCGACGCGCGCGGCCGGCATGCGCTGCTCCATCCGCCGCGCGCTCACCCGTCCGCGCTTGCCTTTCTGGGTCCAGGTGCGGTCGCGATCGACATCGGAGCCAATCTCGGCGAATGGACCGTTCCGCTCGCCCGCGCCGTCGGGGCAGGCGGACAGGTCCTTGCTTGCGAACCGGCGCCGCGCGCCGCAAAGGCTCTCGAAGCCGATGCCAACGCGTTGCGCCAGGCCGAAGTCGTCCGCTGCGCGGTCGGCGACCACGACGGTAGCGCGGAATTTACCATGCCTGTCGTGACCTCGGCAGGAACCGACACCGGTACCGCGCGGATCGGAGCCGCTGATCGCGGTCACGAAGCGCTGAGCGTCCCGCTAAGCAGTCTCGATTCGCTTGCTGCCGAGCGTAGCCTCGACCGGGTCGACCTGATCAAAATCGATGTCGAGGGATACGAGAGGCAGGTGCTCGACGGAGCCGAGGCCACTCTCCGCCGGTTCCGCCCGACATTGGTTATCGAGACCGGACACGAGGCCACGGGCGACCGCCAAGCCATCCATGACCGGTTGCGCGGCCTCGGCTATCGGATGCTCGGCATTCTCCTCGATTATGGCATGGCCCCGGCCGATTGGGACGCTTATGTCTCGCTCGAGCCCCCGTTTCGCCGGGGCGAGGCGCACAACCTGCTGCTCGTACCGGAAAAGTCTAGGCCGATGCCCGCTTAATACACCCCTTTCAGGGGGGTGGTCTCGCGTTTTTCGACCGCCCCGCCGGCATCGCTCGCGCCATCGTAGCCGAGCAGCTTGCTCGATAGGCTCTGATCGGCGACGGCCGCGTTGGGATCGGGCGCCTGCCCGCCGCGCGCGCCGATGTCAGGCAGCCCGTCCTCGGAGCGGCGTAGCCGGAAATCGGACGCCTGCTTACCTGGTTCGCCGGGCCCGGCTTGCTCGATCAGCTGTTTGGCCTGCTGGTCGGCGCTCTTCTCCTGCGGCCGCGACGCTCCGGGCTGGGGTGGTCTCAATTCAAAATCGGGTGGGATCGTCAGCGGCGCTCGCGATTCGACCGCGAACTCGTCGGGTAATGTCGGTTCGAGCCCGATTGTGCGCTTGAAATCGGTGCACCCCGCGATCAGCAATGGCCCAGCGAGGCACACAGTGCTCACAGCGACAAGACCGCGGCCCGCGCCGCGAACCCGGTGAAGACTCAACATGGCAGACCCCCCTCCCTGCCGGGTATTTAACGCGCTTCCCGCCGCAGAAGCAAGCCATCGAGCAGCATTACCGCGACGCCAACGCAGATGGCACTGTCGGCGACATTGAACGCCGGCCAATGCCATGATCCGATGTGAAAATCGAGAAAATCAACGACTGCGCCGAGGCGAATTCGATCGATCACGTTGCCGATGGCACCACCGATGATCAGGCCAATCGCAACGGCGAGCAGAGGGCTCTCGACGCGGCTCAGCCAATAAATCAGCACGGTGACGATCGCCGCGGCGAAAAGGGAGAACAGTAACGCGTTCAATCCTCCGACACCGTTGAACAAGCCGAAGCTCATGCCGCGATTGTAGATCAGGACGATGTTGAAAAACGACGTGACATTCTCGTGCTCGCCCGCCGTATGCCCCGTGAAGTAGCCGCGGACGGCAGCCTTGCTGAGCTGATCGAGGACCAAAACCGCCATCGCTGCGGCGAGGCCCCGCACCAGCATTAGTCGGCGCTCGTCTCGGCAGCGCCCCGATCGACGACCGCGGCACAGCGGCGGCACAGATCGGCGTGACCCGGCACCTGACCGACTTCGCGCAAAACCCGCCAGCACCGCTCGCAGCGATCGCCTGGGGCAGCGGAGACGCGCGCGCCGATTTCGGCGACATCGGGGAGCGTGAAAGCGTCATCGGGGACTGGACCGGACCGGAACGTCCCGGCGGAGGTGATGCAGAGCTCGGCAAGATCGACATCGCGGACGAGATCGACGAACCGTTCCGGGACGAACAGCTCGACCGCGGCCTGCAGGCTCGAACCCAGCCGCTTTGCACCGCGTTCGAGCTCGAGCGCGCCAGTGACGACCCGGCGCAGGTCGCGCAACGTCGCCCAGCGCTCGCCGAGCGCCTCGTCCCGCCAACCCGCCCGCACATCGAGGAACAGCTCGAGATGGATACTACGCCCGGGCGCGTCGCCGTGCCGGATGAGCCAAGCTTCCTCTGCGGTAAAGCAGGTGATCGGAGCCAGCCAGCGGACCAGACAGTCGAAGCAGCGATCGAGTACCGTGCGCGCCGCGCGCCGCCTGACGTCGTCGGGCGCATCGCAATAGAGCCGGTCCTTGCGAATGTCGAAATAAAACGCGGACAAGTCCACCGCGCAGAAATTGTAGAGCGCCGTGAACATGCCGTGGAAATCGAACGCCTCGACCGCGTCCCGCACTAGCCGGTCGAGTTCCGTTAGGCGGTGAAGCACCCAGCGATCGAGTTCCGGCATCGCCTCGACGCCAACCGCCTCGGCTGCCGAGAAGCAATCGAGCGCGCCCAGCAGGTAGCGCAGCGTATTGCGCAGGCGACGGTAGACGTCGCTGTGGTGCTTGAGGATCTCGGGACCGATACGGACATCCTCGGTATAATCGGAGCCGACCACCCACAGGCGCAGTATATCGGCGCCGCTCTGCTGCATAATCTCCTGCGGCGCGATGACGTTGCCGAGCGATTTGGACATTTTGCGCCCGTCTTCGTCGAGGAAGAAACCGTGGGTCAGCACCGCTTTGTAAGGGGCGCTCCCACGGGTCCCGCAGGCCTCGATCAGCGAAGATTGAAACCAGCCGCGA
>DASQCY010000588.1:0-2028 GCA_035634495.1 Allostellaceae bacterium | reverse complement strand
CCTTCCGTGGTCGAGGAACAGCGCTCACCGCAGCGCGACATCGCGATCGCGGTCGTCGACGAATCGCCGAGCCAGCGCATCGGCGATCGCCAGCACGCGACCGAGGTGGCGCTGGCCTTGCTCAAGGATCGGCTCGCTCGGGAGCGCGATCTCGACCTCCGCGTGATCCGGGCGGGAAAGCCGCAACCTGGTGTCGGCGACGACGGAACCAGGCTCTTCAACGCACTCGATCGGGCAATGTCGGACGTGCCCCGCCAACGCCTCGCCGGCATCGTCATGATCACCGATGGCCAGGTGCACGACGTGCCGAGCGGGGACGCGAGCGCGCTGAAAGAGGCGGTCGGCGGGCCGCTCCATGTTTTGCTCTCCGGACAGCCCGATGAGGGCGACCGACGGCTCGTTGTCGATCAAGCGCCGAGCTTTGGCTTGGTCGGCAAGGAGCTGAAGCTGACGATCCGGGTCGAGGATTTGCCTCTAGGCTCACCGAAAAAGCAGGAGGGAGGTCCGACCACACAGGCCAGGGTCACATGGCGCAAAGACGGCGGTATCCCACATCCGGTGATGGCGCCTATCGACCGCGATGTCCCACTCTCGGTCGTAATCGACCATGGCGGACCCAACGTCATCGAGCTCGAGGTCGAACCCGGCGCGCAGGAGCTTACTCTCAACAACAACCGGGCGGTCGTCGCCGTCAACGGCGTGCGCGACCGGTTGCGGGTGTTGCTGGTGTCGGGCGAGCCACACGCCGGCGAGCGGGTCTGGCGCAACATCCTCAAATCCGACCCTTCGGTCGACCTCGTCCATTTCACGATCCTGCGCCCGCCCGAAAAGCAGGACGGCACGCCGATCCGCGAACTGTCGCTAATCGCCTTCCCGATCCGCGAGCTGTTCGATGTCAAGCTCGACGAGTTCGACCTGATCATCTTCGATCGCTACAGCCGACGCGGTGTGATCCCGCAGGCCTATCTCGAGAATGTCGCGCGCTACGTTCGCAATGGGGGCGCCTTTCTCGAGGCGGCGGGCCCGAGTTTTGGCACGCCGCTGAGCTTGGCCCGCACGCCGCTCGGAACGATATTGCCGACCGAGCCCACCGGGGATGTCTTCGAAGAAGGCTTTAAGGCCAAGGTCACCGATCTGGGCCGTCGGCACCCGGTCACGGAGGGGCTTTCCGGGGCTGGTGCCCCAGGCGATGAGCCGACATGGGGGCGCTGGTTCCGCCAGGTCGAGGCGCACGTCCATCACGGCACGACACTGATGAGCGGCCATCATGGCGATCCGCTTCTCGTGCTCGACCGTGTCGGCAAAGGACGAGTGGCACAGCTGCTTTCCGACCAGATGTGGTTCTGGGCACGCGGTTTCGAAGGCGGAGGTCCAGAGGCGGAGTTGCTGCGCCGGCTCGCTTATTGGCTGATGAAGGAACCCGACCTCGAGGAAAACGATCTGCGTGCTGTCGTCGAAGGAGACCGCTTGGCGGTCACTCGACAATCGCTCGAGCCCGACGACCGCCCGGTCACCGTGACGGCGCCGGACGGGTCCACCCGAGGTCTGACATTGTCGCCCGACACCGGCGGTCGCAGTACCGGCACCCTGCCGATCGGCGAGATGGGGCTCTACCGTGTGACCGATGGCAGCCGCACGGCGCTCGCTGCGGCAGGGCCGCTTAATCCCATCGAATTCGCTGATGTCCGCGCCACACCGGAGAAGCTCGCACCGGTTGTTACCGCGACTGGCGGAGGCATCTTCTGGGTGGGCAGCGGGACGATGCCGGAAATTCGCCGGGTCTCCCCCGAGCGGGTGGCGGCCGGACGGAACTGGATGGGGTTGCGCACCAACGGCGACTATAACGTGACCGGGTTCAGCGAAACGCCGCTGCTGCCGGGCATCGCGGCCCTGCTGCTGATCGTCGGCGGGTTGCTTGCGGCTTGGCGCCGCGAAGGCAGCTGACCCGTTCAAGCGCTGTCAGTCACGGGTGGGCCTCAGTGCTGAGAAGACTCATCTCCCCGCTCCACCCGGACGGCGTCAAATTCG